>NZ_JBVVQE010000103.1:0-18015 GCF_055811435.1 Mesorhizobium sp. WSM4837 | reverse complement strand
ATGGCTACGCTACAAAGGCTATTGCGGTTACCGCTTGCCTAAACCCACACCAATAAAAGATCCGTGCACCAACGCCACGTCGAGGACGAAACCATTCTGGCCGACGGCGCGCGCCAAAGCCAGTGCTTCTTGCCATTGATTGCGACCACGCATTCGTCCAGGTGCCACTTGTCACCGAACTGTCCCCCTGATCAGTCCTCTGATGGAAGGATAAACTTCACCCGGTCGCCCGCGAAGCAAGATATGTCAGCCCAGATCGGTGCTCGATTCTGGTCGCACATCACCAAAACGAGTTCCGTAACGGGCCTAGTTCGTGGCTGCTGAAGCAGCCTCGCTTCTTCAACTGCGGGCATCCGGCTTAGAAGAAAGCTACTTAATCGCCTTTTTTCAGCAATACCGTACGATTTCAAAGTGTCAGTTATAGATCCTATTGCTTTATACCGTTCCAAGAATCCGGGAAATTTACCAATTGGGAGGTAATTATTTGAAACGATGACGACACGCTGATCGGCAAAAGCTTTCGTCTTTATGTAAATTACGCTCTCACCTTTCCTATGGTTAAGCAGCGACGCTACTTCCTGAGAGGCGGCAATCGGCCCTACATCGATCACCTCGCTTCTGGTATTGACGTTGATCGATGTCAAATAGTGGCAAAATCGGTTATCGCCGCCGAGATCGTAAGGCAGGATCGCATCCTGAACGAATGTACCACGTCCGGGTTCGATTCGGATGAAGCCATGCTGCTGGAGACTGGCGAGCGCCTTCCTGGCTGTGGTCTTGCTGACCTGAAATCGATCGGCGATCTCTCCCTCGGGCGGCAGCCGGTCATCCGGACCCCACCGACGATCCAGGATCTCGCCCCTGATCGTCTCTTCGATGTGACGCCAGACCGGCATTTTCGCTACATATTCAGCAGCTTGCTGCATTCTCCAACTCTCTGCTTGGCTAGGATTTCCTGACCTATAGCCTATTTAAACGCGGCCAAAAACCTGGGCTTGCGCACCTTCACATGTTTGTAACAAACCACCGATAAAGGTATATATGTTATGATAGCCATCTACATCTTTCATGCCGAGCGGAGTTAAAACTGTGCATATAGTCGTTATCGGAGCAGGGATCATAGGCGCCTCAGTTGCGTATCACCTCTCTCAGAGAGGCGCAAAGGTCCACATCTTTGATAGCGCGCGTCCTGGTGCGGGGACGTCAACATCGACATTCGCCTATTTGAACGCGTTCCGCTTCGCTGCCGGATATGCCCAACTGCGAATTGCCGCGCTCAACTACTGGGATGAGTTAGCAAAGGAGATTGGGGCTTCAGAGTTCATCCACCGGGATGGGAGTGTGTACTATGTCGACAACGAAGCCGGTGCCGCTCAGCTCGAAAAACACGCCCTCGACTCGTCTGCGGCAGGACTCGCCTGCGAACGCTACTCCGGTAAGGAGTTTATTGCTCGGTTTGAACCGGACCTCATTTTCCCGGAAACGCCTTACCCGGTGTACCGGATGCCAGGAGAAGGTCGGATGGAGCCGATCCCTGTCGTCGGTAGGCTACTCGCAGGCGCGAGGGATCGAGGAGCTCGTCTCTTCGTTGGCGAGAATGTGCTGGGATTCGAGGAAAATGACTCCGATGTAACTATTAGAACTGATCAGCGGACGTTCACCGTGGATCGAGTGCTCGTTTGCACGGGGCCGCAAACGCCAGACTTGCTCGCAAAGATCGGCGTCGACTTGCCTGTAGCTACACAGCCTGGCGTCACGACCATCACTCGCCCGCTACCGATCAGGCTTCGGCATGTTGTCTATGCGGGCAAGGTCCATTTCAAGCCAGACGGGAGCGGAAGGATTCTCGCGGGCCGTACCGACTATCGAAAAGAGATGCCGAGCAAGGAAGAAGCTGAACAGGCGGGACGGGAGACTACGTCGCTCGTCAAACCGTGGGTGCGAGGCTTTGGCGAAAATGAGATGGAGAGTTTCCGCATAGGTGTCCGCCCAATTCCTGGCGACGGAAAACCGATGGTTGGCCGACTTCCCGGGCACAAGCGAAGCTGGATCGCGGTTACCCATAGTGGCATCTCCTTATCGGGACTAATTGGCAAGCTCGCAGCATCAGAGGTTCTATACGACAAAGAAGAGGCGATACTCGCGGATTATCGCCCGAGCCGCTTTCAGCAAGGTGCAGAAATCCGGTCAGAGTTCGCCCCATGGGGACCTGGCGATGAAGTCAGAGTCGCCGTCTAAGAACTCGAAATCGGAATGGATACTCTGATGTCTTTGGAGTTGAGGGGAATATCTAAAACATTCGGCGGACAAAAGCCAATACTCGATAATATTGATCTTTCGATCCCGCCAGGGGAGTTCTTATCGTTGCTTGGGCCGTCTGGTAGCGGGAAGTCGACCTTGTTGCGTGTCATCGCGGGTCTCCTCGACCCGGACGGCGGCAATGTCCGGCTCGACAACAAACAAGTCGACGGCTTGTCTCCAAAGGAACGCGACATTGCGATGGTATTCCAGACTTATGCTCTCTACCCGCACATGTCCGCCTTCGACAACATGGCCGTGCCGCTGCGTATGCGGCGCCTGAAACTTGCTGACCGCATCCCAATTCTTCGTCATCTGACGCAGAACGGAGACACAGTCCGGACGATCCAGAGCGAGGTTGAAAAGGCTGCAAATTTTCTCGGTATCGAGGATCTTCTGTCCCGAAAACCCGGTCAGTTGTCGGGAGGTCAACGGCAACGGGTGGCGATCGGGCGAGCGATCGTGCGCCATCCACGCGTGTTCCTGATGGATGAGCCGCTGTCAAACCTAGATGCAGGCCTCAGGGTTCAGATGCAGTCGGAACTCATCGACCTTCACGCTCGACTTGCTGCGACCATTGTATACGTCACGCACGACCAAGCTGAAGCAATGACGATGTCTCATCGCATTGGGGTCATGTTCGATGGGCGAATCTTCCAAATCGATAGTCCCTCCGAGATCTACTCAAACCCGAAACATATTCGTGTTGCCCGCTTCATCGGCACGCCGGAGATCAACGTAATTGCCGGCGAAGTCATAGATAGATTTCTCTGTGTTTCGGGCCAAAAACTGCCAGTCCGTATGTCGGACATGGTGAGCGGGCCAGTGAAGCTCGGAATTCGGCCGGAATCCGTTCGACTTGCCTCGAAAGGCGACGCGTTGTTCGTCGGCCGTGCGGAACTGATTCGTAACCTTGGCAGCGAAGTACTGCTCGCCGTCGTTCTGGAGAATGGCCGGAATGAACGCATCACTCTACGTCTCCATCCCTACGAGGAAACCGTCCCCGAGCGAGGGGCGGAAGTCTTCCTGACTCTCGACCCGACAAGATGCCTTGTCTTCAGTAGTGAAGGTGGACGACTCGCCGTATCGCTCCAGAATACGAGGGAGACGTCAGTTGCTTGATTCCAGCAGAGGCTACATCCCGCTAGCGGTGACCGATCAAGTGCCGTCGAGAACAGGAAACGAGGCAGCGAAGGCCTACATCTTCATCAGCCCGGCTGCCATCGCCTTGCTCTTGTTTGTCTTTGGCCCGGTCGTCGCTGTGTTTGTGTTTTCCCTTTCGAATTGGCAACTCGGCGATAGCACCTTTCAGATCTCCGGTTTGGGAAACTACCGAGAGCTCTTGAGCGACCCGATATTTTGGGCCGCCCTCGGCAACACCGCGACCTATGCGGCAATTGTCGTTCCGGGCTCTATTGCTCTTGGCTTGATGGTGGCTCTTTTGATCGAGGCTGCGCCGAGTGGACGCACGATCTATCAAACTATCCATTTTCTACCGGTGCTCGCGACCATGGCCGCCATGGCGTTGTCATGGGAAGTTCTCTTTCATCCAACCATAGGCGCTCTGAACAGTTTTCTTGCCCCCCTGGGATTTGCCAAGCAAGCGTGGCTGACCGACCCCAGGCTAGTCGTCATTAGTCTCGCGATCATTGGGATTTGGCAGAACGCTGGCTTCTGCATGGTCTTGTTCGTGGCGGGTCTGCGCACGATCCCGCAAGAATTATACGAAGCATCGGATGTCGACGGTGCGGACGGACTCTGGGATCGCTTCAGGACGGTCATTTGGCCACAACTGGGACCGGTTACTATCTTCGTGTTCGTTCTCGTTGCAATCCGTGCGTTCCAAGTCTTCGACACCGTTGCAATGCTGACCCAGGGCCGCCCCGGTTCGAGCAGCCAAGTCCTGATGTACATGGTCTATTCAGAGGCCTTTCGCTTCTTGCGAACAGGATATGCCGCAGCAATTACGGTTGTGTTCCTCGCAACCCTGTTCGTGCTCACTCTTCTCCAGATGAGGCTCGGTGAACGAAGGGTGCACTACTCTTGACAACGTATCGCAAATTGCCGTTGTCGCGGCGCATTGCGCGCCATGTCGCCCTCTGTCTGACCGGCGCCTTCATGCTCTTGCCGTTCGTTTGGATGCTGAGCACGTCGTTCAAGTCATCCCAGGAGATCTTCCAGTCACCCAGTCTATGGCACATCCTACCGAAGCGTTGGAACGTGATTGATAACTATGTGGGTGTCTTCGCGGATACCGACATGCTCCGATTTCTCGCCAATGGCGTGATCGTCTGCGTAGGAATTTTGGTGCTGCAGTTGGTTATCGCCTTCCCATGCGCCTATGCTCTGGCCAAGCTTCGCTTTCCCGGCAAAGAGAAATTCTTCCTGCTTACCGTGTCAGCGCTGCTGATCCCAGGACAAGCATTGGTCGTCCCGCTCTATATTCTTTTCTACTACGTAGGGCTCCTCGACAGCTACCTAGGCCTTATCCTTCCGCACTGCATTTCGGCGTTCGGGATATTCCTGTTCCGGCAGTTCTTTCGGTCGATTCCGGATGACTATGTTCATGCTGCCCGTATTGACGGCATGAGTGAGTTGGGAATCGTTGTCCGCGTTATGGTGCCCCTTGCAGTACCCGCTGTTCTTGCCTTCAGCGCGTTCTCGATTTCGAGCCACTGGAATGATCTCCTGTGGCCGATGATCGTGGTGCAGTCGCGGGAACTGGCGCCGCCACCGCTTGGCCTTGTCTTCTTCAAGACGGCTGACCAGGGCGTTGACTACGGGCATATGATGGCGGCGGCAACCATCATCGTTGCTCCGCTAGTAGTCGTCTTTTTCTTCGCCCAGAAGTGGTTTCTCTCGGGTTTTCAGGTTCAGTCGAGGTGACACTCATGCACGTGGATAGCGCCGCGGGTTAGCCGCAGTGAAGTAGCCAGTTTAGCATCGGCTCTGAATCCGGCTGGAGACGCGCTCGACGCTCCGGCTTGGGACGATACGTGTCGAGCAAGCCCGTCAACACAACTCTACCCTTCTCATCAGGAGTGAGACATGACCCTTCGCATATTTGCCACGATGGCCTTTGCGGCCGCCGGCGTCCTAACCGCTTCCGCCGCCGAACAATCCACCGTCTCTGTCCTGGTGGAGGCCGGAACGATCAAATACCACGAGCAGATCGCTTCCGAATACATGAAACAGAATCCGGATGTGAAGATTGAGTTCCGGTCTCCCGTTTCCGACTATGCTGAACTGGTCAGGCAAGCCTTGCTGGCGTCCCAGACCAATACGCTTCCGGATATCGGCTTCTTCGGCAACAACACGCTGCGCACACTGGTCGAGCATAAGGTGGCGCAGCCACTGGATGAGATGATCGATGCCGAGCCGGAAAGAGACGCTCTCGGTTTCGACGAGCCGATGCTCCGCATCGCTCAGTATGACGGAGGGCAATTCGGCATTCCCTTCTCCACCTCGCTGCCGGTTATCTTCTACAATACGGACCTCGTTCGAAAAGCGGGCGGCAATCCGAACAAGGTCCCTGGGTCATGGGATGAAGTCGTGTCGCTCGCTGCCAAGATCAGCCAGTTGGACGAGGGTACTGCCGGCATCTATATCCGCATGGAAGATACCTGGAATTGGCAGTGCATGGTGTATGCAGCGGGTGGCCGGATGATGTCGGAAGACGAAAAATCCGTGTTGTTCGATGAAGAGCCCGGACTTAAGGCGACACGTCTTCTTGCGCGGTTCGGCGCCGAAGGCAAAATGCCGAGTGTCACCTGGAATCAGGCGCGCCAGCAGTTCAGTGCCGGGCAGTTGGGCATCCTCATCGGCTCAAGTTCGAACACCGAAGGTCTGGTCGCCGCAAGTGGCGGACAGTTCGAGGTTAAGTCGTACGCTTACCCCGGCCTCAACGAGAAAAGCCGACTCCCCGCCGGCGGGAATACCGCGGTGATACTTGCCAGCGATCCGGCAAATAAGGCAGCCGCTTGGCGCTATCTCAAATTCGCGACCGGTCCTCAAGCCCAAACAACCATGGTCAAGGCGACAGGCTATCTCCCGATCAACCTGACAGCCAAGAACGCAAAAACTTTTCTCGGCGATTTTTACGCTCAGCACCCGCTGCACGCTGTTGCGCTGAGAGAGGCCAAGTACGCTGCCGAGCGCTATGCCTTTCCAGGAGAGAACGGGCTACGCATCGATGAGTTGATCGCTACCAATCTGCTGGACGTTATCTATCAGAGAGCCAAGCCCGATGAAGCGCTTCGTCAGTTGGCCGACCAAGCGGAAAGCATGTTCTAGCATTAAGGAACTCTTTTGCGGCAAGAGCGAGTTCGCTTTTGCCGCATCCGCTATTCATGAATAATCGAGTCGCAAACATGCAGAATATAAAGAAAGTCGTCGTCGTAATCTTCGACGGTCTTCGTCCCGATTTGCTCTCCGAGGAGCGCACCCCAAATCTTACCTCTTTTGCTCAAAGCGGGACGTGGTTCCGCGAGGCGCGAAGCGTCTTTCCGAGCGTCACTCGTGTGGCAACCACCAGCATTTCGACTGGCACTATACCTGCGCGGCACGGAATGATCGGAAATCTGTTTCTGTTCCCTCCTGTATCTACGACGAAGACTTTTGACTCCCGACTTCGGAAAGACGTGTTGATCGCAGAACAGGCGACAGGCGGCCGCTTCATCACGTGCGAGACCTTGGCGGATCACCTGGCAAGAGCCGGAAAGCGGTTGGCGGTCATCCAGACGGGCACCCCTGGCGCGACACATTTTCTCAATCCGCGTGCCGCCGAGCACAATCACTGGACCTTTTCCATTCATGGACGGGGTTCCACGCCGACTCCCGGCGCAGTAGACGAAGCTGTTGCGGCACTCGGCCCTTTCGCTGCGGACAAGGGATCACCACGTTTGGGCGATATCGAGTATGCAACACGGCTGGCGACGGACTATGTATTTCCGAAGCTGGGACCGGATGTGACGCTCATCTGGTATAGTGAACCCGACGTTGCATTCCACTACGAGGAAATCGGTTCCCCAACATCGCGCCAGACGCTGAACTTCGTCGATCGATGCTTCGGTCGGCTACTCGAATGGATCTCCACACAGGCAGATTGTGAAGAGTACGCGGTGATTGCGGCGTCAGACCATGGGCACATCTCAACCACGGCTCAGATTGATCTCAATGGTCTTCTGACTCAGGCGGGCTTTCCGGCGAAGGAGGGGGATCTCGACGGAGCAATCCTTGCGACAACTGGTGGAAGCTGCGGCGAGATCCGTGTCTTGAACAAAGATCGCCGGACGATCGAGCATGTGTGTGTCTGGCTACAGGATCAAGAGTTTATCGGCATGCTCTTCTCGAAGGGCCGCAACGATATCGAGGGGCAATTGCCGGGCACATTCTCGTTTGAACTTGCGGGCCTGGCGCACGATCGTGCTCCCGATCTGTTCTTTGTGATGCAGTCAGACGAGGGCTTGGACCAGCATGGTTTGCCAGGACGAAGCTTGTTTACGGACATGGTGCCCGTCGGTGGCGGCATCCATGGCGGTTTGAACAGATACGAGATGAATACGCTTCTGATGGTCAGAGCGCCCGGTATCATTCCGGTGGCTCGCGTCACCAGTATGCCAGCCGGAATAATAGATATTGCCCCCACAGTTCTCGACCTACTCGGGATAGCCGTCCCCGAGTCGATGACCGGCATCTCCCTGGCGAAGCTTAATGAACCCCCGCCAGAGCCGGAGCGCTACGAAGTACGAAATGGCAGCTGGTCTCAAGAGATCGATCTCATCGGTGATGAGACACGGTGGTTCATCCGCCGTGGAGGACGTTTGCTCTAGCAAGACAAACGAAGGATATGCCATGAGTGCGAAATTTCGCGACCATAGAAATGGCGTCGTTTCGGAAATTTGAGACCGACGGCCTCTACAAGCGGGAACGGCTGAACGCTGGGCCGCAGGGTGGTCGTCCTGTCGGCCACGGGAACTCGCCAAGTCGTCAACCGACGGCCAGCGCTGGAAAATCTCGTTCGGGCGTCAGTTCCTCCACCGCTATAGCGAGTTCCGCGTCATAAGCTTGTAAGCTTGCGCGCCAAGGCGACGATCATGGTGCGGCGAATGCGTCCCTTGCCGGCGCCGACGCGCTCATGGAACCAGTGTGCGAGACCACTATCGGGCTGATGGCGTAGCCACAGCCAGGCAAGCTCGATAGCCGTTCGACGCGGACGCGGGTTGCCTGATCTCTGGATACCTTGATCACGTGATCACGGATAACCGCGCCACTGCTCCAGGGGCTGGATGCAAGGCCGAGATAGCCGGCGACCTCACGGCGGTTCTGGAAATCGCGAAAGAACACCTCGTTCGTCAGCACGTTGCAGCGGCAGAGACCACCGGGTCCGTCGTTTTCTGTCGCCTTTGGCCGGGCTACAAGCACCACCTTTTCGGCCTGTGGGAGAATTTGGACAATCGAAAGACCGGGCGAGACCAGCGAGCGGAAGGCATGGAGCACGGGCGAATCACCGGCGTCGACTGCGATTCCGACTCTATGGACTCATTCGCACCGCCCGTGAATCCCGGCACCTGCACGAAATATGCGGAAGAACCCCTGATTGATTGACGCTGACGGCGCTCTCACGTTGATTGCCGCGCCGCATGAGGAAGCGGATGAACTCCTGATGCCGGTGACGCTGCATGTTGCGGCCAATGATGGAGCCGTCGAGAACATTCAGGGCAGCGAAGAGTGTCGTGGTGCCATGGCGCTTGTAATCATGGCCCCTCTTCAAAGGAAGTCCTGGCTGCGTGCGATCGAGCGCCTGGATCTGGCTCACATGGGGATTTGCGGGTCAAGAGGTTCGGATCAGGATTCGATGGTAAATCTCCGCTCGTTGCTCGGTATCCAAGGTCTGAGCCGTTTGCATGACCCGGCCCCTTTCCGATGCCGCTTCAAACTCACATCCGGTCGCCGCTAACATCGGCCGCACCAACATCCCTGTGTGGACGCCCCTTCGGATGCAAGAAGTTTTTTCTAAAGGCCACGGCAAGATTTGGCGCGATCTTAAGGCCACGACGCTTGACGTCGACCAGCAGCTCGCGCCAGCTTTGCGCACCCTCGCGAATACCGGTCTGGAAGCCGACAAGTTCCTTCTTGCCCTCGGGTGTGGCGCCGATCAGAACCAGCATGCATTCGGCATGGTCTTCCATCCGGGCCTGCAGATAGACCCCGTCCGCCCACACATAGACATAGTGGCGCGCCGAAAGATCGCGCTTTTGCCAACGATCGTATTCGGCGTTCCACTGTGCCGTCAGTCGCGTGATCACCGAGGGTGACAGGTTAGGCGCCTCTTTGCCCAACAGGGCCGCCAGAGCGCCCTGAAAATCCCCCGTCGAAACGCCGCGCAAGTAGAGAACGGGAAGCAGCGCATCCAGACTGCGCGTCCGACGCGCCCATTTGGGCAGGATCGATGAGGAAAACCGGACCCGGTCCGCTTCGCCGGTCGCGCCGCGATCCCGGACCTTCACCCGGCTGACAGGCACCGGCCCGATCCCCGTCTGGATGCTCCGCTCCGGGCCGTGACCATGCCGGACAAGGCGCTCACGACCATCGGCAAGCTTGAGATCCTTCATCTCGGCAAGAAACGCCTCGGCTTCCATCTCGATCGCCTGCGCAAGCAATTTGCGCGCGCCGCTGCGAAGCACATCCGGGGATCATCGATTTCGTCGGGCTGACGAAGGCGAACAATGTTGATAGTCTCGTTCATGGCGTATCGCTCTCCTTGAGAGGTTCTGGCAGGCTTCATCACCCGCCTTGATACGCCGCTCTCCTCAAACCGTCATCACCCAGTTTCCGCCATAGCTCTGGGTTCCGGCAGAAGCAGCGCTTGCCACGAAATGGGCGCGCTCTCATTCGACTCTAGAGCATCAAGGGCGGACTGAAATGCCCTGGTCTTTGGCTGATTATCAATCGCGCTATATAGAGTTTTGCTGGCGGCCGCCACATTGCCGTCCCTTCGGTACGCTTCAGCGAGCGTCAGCGCGAACGCTGTCTCATAAAGACCCGTCAGTTTCAGTCCGTTCTTCTGGTATTTTTGCTTGTAGTATCCCTGATACAATGACGCGATTGCAGCAACCGGCCATTCGACGTCTCGTGACAGCGCGAACCGCACGGCGAGACCTTCGAGTGACGGCGGGTCAAGGAGCTTATCGTAGCGCTCGACTAGTTTAGCGCCCTCTGGAAGCTGAACTTCCTGCCCGACGAGAACATGGAAGAGGCCATAGAGAGCGACCATGGGCAGCCTGTGGACGGCTTTGGCTCGAGGGATAAGAAGTTCGTATTTGCGAAGTAGGTCGCGGATGTCCGTTAGCGCCGCATCGGGAACCTTCTGCTGAACTTGGGCAAGTAGGTCCAAGAAGCCGCTCATTTTTTTGAGCGCGATGCCAGGCCGAAATCGTTCGTGTTGCCAAACCCAATACTGGGGAGCCATTTCAACTTCGACGATGTTTGGAAAATCGCTTTGGTATCGATAGCTTTCCTTCTCGACCTTCGGGCCATTGCGCACATATTCAAAAATGAGATGGCGGGCCAAACGCGCCAGTCCATTCAGCGTTAAGACAGGTCGGCCGTCGTGGCTGGCAGTCTCACCCAGATCCCAGATGTTGCTGATCTGCTTCGGAACAGGAGCAATCGTGTGAATGTACTTCGACCGGATGGTGTAGGCTTGCGAGATTGCCTCGGCCAGGTCGGCTTTGCTAACCGGCCGCACTTGGCCCTCCGCCTCCTGCCTGAAGTAAGGACCCAAGTTCTCGAGGGCAAATGACCGAAATCGACGAGCCAACCCAATATGTTCGACTTTAAGCAATGCCTCACGAACTCGGTCTCCAGTCTCTTCAGGAGCTCCCTTCAGGGCCTTGTCCACGGCCGATCGTTTTCGCTCGTCATAGTCGTCCCACTTTGCAGCCGGCCCCTACGAAGCTGTCGACCCTGACAACCGCCTGGTCGCGCGGACGCTGGAACGAGACTGGGAAGCAGCGCTGGCGACGAAACAGGCGCTCGCGGATGACCACCAGCGAGCCCTTGCGCGACAACCTGAGCGGCTAACGGCGCAGGAAAAGGACGCGGTTCGCCAGTTGGCAGAAGATGTGCCTTCCCTGTGGAAGGCGCAGTCCACTACATCGCGAGACCGACAGACTATCGCCCGTATGATGCTCGATCGCGTGGTCATACGGGTGTTCGGAGAGACCGAACGTGCCGAAATAAAATGCCACTGGGCAGGCGAGGTCGTGACGACACATCCGATCATTCGAACCGTGAGACGCTTTGAACAACTCGAGCATCACGACGAAATACTGGGTCGGATCGCGGCGTTGCGTGCCGAGGGGGTGACCGCCCGACAGATCGCCGACGATCTCAATGCGAAAGGCTGGACGCCTGCGAAGAAACCAATGTTCGACGCGTTGATCGTCCAGAAGCTTCTGGCACGAAAGGGGCTTGGAAAGAAACGACCCATCTGGTCCGGCAATGTCCCCCGTCGCGGCGACGACGAGGTGACACTGTATGAACTCTCCGAACAACTCGGCGTCCATCGTCAGACCGCCTACGGCTGGCTCCGGCGCGGAAAGCTTAAGGGGCGCATCGCCAATGTAGGGGCACAACGGATCTGGCTCGTCAGCCTGTCCCACGCCTCAACAGGAATCCGGACTGGAGAGTCGTCATGACAACACGATCGAGACGCCTTTTCCAAGCTCAAGGCGCTGCTGCGCGCCAAGGCCGAGCGGGGACCATCAAGGCACTATGGGACGCCGTGGGCTCGGTCCTCGGCCAATTCACCCCCGTCGAGTGCGCATAACTAATTCAAGGCTGCAAGATATGAACCGGATTAAACAGGACGCGCTCTAGCGTGGCCAAGGACATCACGATTAGTGGGCGACCTGCCAATCTCGCACCGTGATATAGCTTGTCCACTGTCGCGATCCCGACAGAATTGTATCGTCGCTAACAAACGGAACCAGCCGCGCAAAGCCAACCTATTGCAATAACAACAGCGTTTTAGCTGGCATGGCTCTTGCCACTTGAACTGTAACGTGCGCTCCGGCACAGAGCCGCTTCCAGCGGATCTCACGAGCATTGCGCATATGTAGGCCAAAGGACTTTTCTACAGCGAGGTCAGGGCGACGATGAGTAATCATCCCGTTTCACCGAGTTCATTGGACCTGAGTTTATGGAGGAGGTCATACAATGAGCGAGGCGATTTCGTTTGGAGAGGAAGTCTTGCCGGTGACGGGGTCATCGACCGGCCTCAAACGGCTCGTCGAAGTCCTCAACGCTTGAGAATGACGCGGCGAGCAAAAAAGGGGAAATGAAATGACTGTCAGTGCTCCCAAAAAAGCCGTCATTCTCGCCGCCGGCTTCGGCTCTCGATTACGTCCGCTGACCGATTTGCGACGTCGTCGTCACGGCATTTTGTGTCGGAGCATCCATCGTACTGGCGACAAGATCATGAGGAACTGCCGGTTCGGTTATTGGCGTAATTCTAGTCCGCAACGCTCAGAAAGGCCCTTACCATGCCGGCGATAGAAGTAGCCTCTCCCGTTGACTTTCATGACATCAAACAAGTCCGTGAGTGGGTCAACAACACGGTTGCTACCAAGCCATGGCGGCCGAGATTCTTTGCGGCCTTCGCGGCGGCTCTGAATGCGCACCTTACCCCGCACGGAAATGTCCTGGAGATGGGGTCAGGGCCCGGTCACTTGGCGGATCATATCCTCCGAAATTGCCCGATCGACACGTACACCGCGCTCGATTTTTCCGCCGCAATGCACATACTCGCGAAGGAGCAGTTGGGCGATCTAGCGGACAGGGCAAGGTTCGTTGAGCGCGACTTCCGGAAGCCTGACTGGACTGCCGGCCTAGGCTTGTTCGATGCCGTCGTCACAATGCAAGCGGCCCACGAGGTTCGGCACAAAACGCACCTACCATTGCTTTTGCAGCGGGCACGGCAGCTGATCCGGCCCGGCGGAGTCTTTCTCTTCTGTGATCACTACACGGAGGCTGGCAGCAAGAAGAACCCGGAGCTGTACGTGACTAGCGATGAGCAACCCCTTTTATTGCGGGATGCCGGTTTCACCGGAATTACCCGACTGCTCGACGAGGGCGGTATGGCGTTATTCAGAGCCACAAATACGTCCGTTGCTGGATAGCCAAACGGATGCCGGCGACGCGGAGCCGTGGGCTCAGCTGGATTACGTCGGCTGGGGCCGCCCCGGCTTCCCTGCCGCGAGCAATTAGTAATATTCAAGCAAAGCGAAGATGAACCCATGGATCTGGGACTGAGGGGTAAGAAAGCTGTAGTGTGTGGTGCCAGTCGAGGTTTAGGTCTCGCCTGTGCGCGGGCGCTCGCTCGGGAGGGGGCCAATCTCGCCTTAGTAGCTCGCGATAACGCCAGTCTCGCCGCCGCCGCCAAATTGCTGCAAGCCGAGTACGACACCCGAATAGCCGTCGTCGCAGCGGATCTAGCCACCCTCGAAGCCGCGAGCGTCATTCGTCGCGTCTGTCCCAAACCTGACATACTCGTTCTGACAACTCCCCGCCTCGCAGAAGGCCGGGCGGCCGTATCGACGGATGAGGGACTGGGAGCCGGCTTGGCTGCTGGATTGATGTCACCTCTGAGTGTGGCGCTCGCCGTTCTTGACGGTATGTGCGAGCGAAGGTTCGGCCGGATAGTTACCATCTTAGGAAGTTCGACGAAGGCCCCGCAACCCTCGCACATAATGGCTAATATTGCCCGGACCGGATTGGCGGGTGGGCTGGCGAGCCTCGCGCGTGAAGTGGCGCGCTTCAACGTCACCATCAACAACGTGCTTACCGGACCCGCCGAAACGGAGGGACTTGCGGCGACTTGGCAGGCACGCGCTAGTGCGTCCGGGAAAAGTGTAGAAGCCATTCGTGCGGAAGCGGTGGCACGGATTCCCTCTGGGCGCCTCGCTAGACCCGATGAGGTTGCCGCGTTGTGCACAATCTTATGCGGCACTCAGTTTGGGCAAGTCACCGCGCAGAACATTGTAGTCGATGGAGGAGCATATCCTGGGCTTTTTTGAGGTCTGCTGCCCTGAACATAATACACCAACCAATAGGGGCGATGATGTCTTCCAATGAAGCAATAGATAATGCGGCAATTGTACCGATCGCGAGGGTTGCAGGAGTTGTGTCACGACGGAGCTCCGGCGGATCTTGCGCTGGGCTGGCGTGGCTAGCGGCGACAGACGAAGCTAAATCGCCAGACATATCAATCCAGATCCCGTCCGCATTCGAAAAAGTCGATCGTGTACTAAAGGAGCTCGGCAGTCGCCGCGAGAACATAATTTCGGTCACGATGTATTTGACTGAGGAAGGTCATCGTGGCGTTCTCAATGGCTTTTGGGACGATTGGATCGGTCCTGATCAGCGCAACTGGCCCCAAAGATGCTGCGTAGTCGTGGCGCTGTCCCCCGGGACCCTTTTTGAAATTACCGTGGTAGCTGCGGTCGGCTGACAGACATGGACCGGACCGATATTGCACCACATGAGATTTATGCTTCGAAAACACCACCCCGGATGGTCAAGTCTTCGGCGGCAAAAACAGTGTTGCCTGCCAATGTCCTCCGTCTTTTCCTCTTGTCTCTTTGCCAAATTGCTGCGTGGGGAACGATTTACTATTCGTTCACGGCACTTGTCGAGCCGATGAGGCTTGATCTCGGTTGGGATCAGAGCAGCCTTATAGCCCCATTCTCCCTCGCGATTGTGATTTCCGGAGGGACTACACCGATCATCGGGGAAGCCATTCAACGCTTCGGACCTCGCAGCGTAGCCGTTACCGGCTCTCTTCTCATCGCGGGCTGCTTCACAGTCTTGGCAAACGTCACCGACTACGACAGCTACGTTGTGGTGTGGATCGTGATCGGGGTCTGCATGGAAATGGTGTTCTTTCAATCGTTGTTTGTGTCCATCGTGCAACAGGAGCGAGTTGATGTGCGCAAATCAATCAGCTTCGTTACACTACTCACCGGCCTTAGTGGTTCTATATTTCTTGGGCTTGCCGGCTTCGCGGTCTCCGCAATCGGTTGGCGCGGCACCTTCTATGTGTATGCAGTCGTACACGTTGTCGTTGCAGCAATTCAAGCCGCGTGTCTTCGTGGTTCGGGTCGCAATTCAGCACAGCCCACGCTGAAGCCCGAGACTGAGTCGACCGCTCAGCGAACGCCAAGACTTTTTCGTGACTACAGGTTTTGGTTCCTGATGATTGCGTTCTCGACTACAGGGCTGACGTCCGCGGCGCTCGCAGTTCATATTTTACCCATCCTCACCACCTCCGGAATCGACCAAGTGACCGCCGTCGCAATTTCCGCGTTGAGCGGACCAGTTCAATTTGGTGTTCGGTTGCTTCTAATATTGTGGGGCGCCCGCTTAGCGACCCCTCATCTTGGCTTCCTGACATTTGCCTTCGAGAGTTGCGCCCTCATTTGCCTCTCTTTTGCATCGTTGTCGTCGTGGTTCGCCGGATGCTTTTCGGTGCTCCACGGCGTTTCATCAGGACTAATGTTGCTGCTTCAGGCCGAGTCAATTCGCGGGATATTTGGGCGGCAGGAGTTTGGCCGTGTTCAGGGATACCTGATGGGGCCTGCGATAGTCGCACGGGCTACAGGCCCGATAGTCCTCGCACTGCTTCTTGCAGTCGGATGGGGATATAACCTGCAAAGTCTGATGCTGGGCGCCACGTCGATGGTGTCCTGTCTGATTTTCTATTCGGCCACCAAATCATTGACCCGCAAGGATATTCAGGAAGACTAGCGATGGTAAATCCAATTTCTACATACGGGTTTAGTGCCGGCCACATCAACGGCAGTTTCACTCAACTCGAGGCCTTCTTAGATCGTTTGGTTGGAGCGGGCGCGGGTCATTGTGAACTATACATTGGAGAGCTCGACGTTGTGTCTGGTGGTCGCGTTCTTCCAGATCGACTTCGGCGCTTCCGCGAGATCTGCCGGGCCCGCTCCCTCGGGTACACATTTCACCTTCCGCTGGTTGCAAATCTCACGGATCCGTCTCGAACTTCTTCGGATCAACAGGTATTGAGCGCTTTCATCGATGTGGCGGGGGAGATTAATGCCGACGTGCTGGTGCTGCACCCAGGCAGAATGCCGACCGGACTGACTACATCAAACCGGGAAGCGCTACTTGATCACGAGAGGGAACGGCTGTGGTATCTGGCGGAGCGCGCTGCAGGCATTGGTGCCTCAATATCACTCGAAAATCCCCCACCAAGTCGCGACGTCGTCGCAGGGAATATCGATGCTCATGGCTTGAATCCATCCGATGTTCTGTCTCAAGTGAAACGCGCGGCTCATTCTAACCTGCATGCAACGTTAGATTTCAGCCACGCTTGGATTGCAGCGTCATATTGCGGGTTCGATTTCATCGAGGCAATTAAAGCGCTCGGGCCAGCCGTTGGGCATCTTCACATCCATGATTCACACGGCAAACCACCTCTAGAGCCCCAAGCCCGATTCTCTGACGACGTCGCCTATGGCGTCTATGACCTTCACCTGCCCGTAGGTTGGGGTACGGTGCCCTTCGAGGAAGCGATGTCCGGTTTGTCGATTGCTCCAGGAACCCGTGTCACAATCGAGCTTCTCGAGAGGTTTTGGGACGAGCTCGAAGCTACGTTGTCCGCTACGCGAGCTCTTTGCCAACTGTTGCCCGCATCGGGGCAGAAACTTGACGTGTCGCACGGCTCTTAACAGCCCGAAGATCAGGCACTGGCATCGCGGGCTAGAAGCACACCGAAACGCGGGTCTCGTCGCCAATCTCGGTTGGCTACACCTTCGCGTTTAACCAACCCGGGCCCCTACGGTTTAGCGGGAACTGGCACCTTCACGGATATGGTACCCCTTGGAGGTGGTCTGCACGGCGGCCTTAACCGACAAGAACTGAACACCCTCCTCATGATCTCCGCGCCAGGCATAGTTGGTGCAGGGTGTGAGGCAGACGTTCCAGTTGGCATCATAGACATAGCCCCACCACGCTAGTCCCTATGATTGCTGGGCCTGGGGTGGCCCGTCAATCTGATATGCAACGGTACGAGGGTTAACCCAACGCGGGATCCACCTCCGGAGACCAACTGAACGAAAAGGCCGCGGGCTGATCAGAGGGGACGATCCGATCTCGCAGCATTGGTCTGGCACAGAAATAATGCTGCAGGAGCCGACCTTCCTTCCCAATCCGGTGTTCCATTCGGTCAGCAAAAAAGCTGCTTCTCGTGAGCGCAGATCATCCATGGTTGTTACCAGCCGCAACCAAACGGTACCGGAAGTGATTGCGGATGTGTTCGTTGAAATAGCGGCCCTTGGCAAAGGCGACTTTGAACGCGGCAAAGGTATCCGGCGGCACGTCCTCAAACTCGTATCGTGTGCCGCTGGCGACGAACCACACCGAGAGCATTCTGCTATCCCGATCGTATTCCGTTTTGCGTATCGAGGTAGACGGCAGGTTCTGTTGCAAACTTTTTCGTTACGGGTTGTCTGGCAAGTGACCTCCGACATTTTTTCGGAGGTTTGTGATGTTCAGAGGCCGGCATTTCGACCGATCGGTCATCCTGGTGTGCGTTCGCTGGTATCTGGCAATATGGACTGAGCCTGCGCGATTTGAAGGAGATGATGGCCGAGCGTGGCATTAGCGTCGATCATTCGACGATCCATC
>NZ_JBVVQE010000102.1:0-18237 GCF_055811435.1 Mesorhizobium sp. WSM4837 | reverse complement strand
GCCGCCTTCGCGCCGCCTGATGTTCATGCTCCGTTCTGGCTTAGCGTGTCTGGGAAAGCAGATCTTGTTCCGACCCCCATCAGCGGCCTCTATCACGCCGACCACGGCAGGATCGCGATCGACGGCGAGTCCTTCTCCCGGGTGCCGGCGACCATCGTTAGAGGCTTGGTTGCGAACGCGGCCACACACCGGGCCGAACATCACCATGTCGCGAATTCGACAAACCCGACAACCCGACAACAGCCTACCAAAGGTCGTTCTGATCGTCTGGAGAGGATGCTCTCTCCAGTGTAGCTGGATAGGTCAGGGGAAGTAAGATATTGTTCGCTAGCCCAGCTAGTGACCAGTAAGGCGCTCTGGCGCTGTCTTCGCTAGCTATTGATGCCAGCGATTATGGTAATAACTGCAATGTATAACCAGAGAAGCCACCCGCCAGAAGTTGAGGATGCCTCTTCCCGAGTTAGCTCACTCACCCCATACACAGACATATCGGTATTCATCGTTTTCTCCTTATAGAACAGCCAGACCAGTCAAGGTCGACTGTCGGACGGCAGATCGCCGCCGCGCAATGAGAACATCATCAAGACTCGTGCCAACTGCGCAGGAAAATCCAGAAAAAAAGCCATTGTGAATTGCCCCCCATTTCGATCGGACACCCGGCATAAGCAGAAAGGCTCAAGCACAGGCTTGAGGATAGGCTTATGTCCGAGGACTATCAGCGCATCGAGGTGATCACCGGCGTCGCCCACCGTCGGCATTGGTCGACGGAAGCAAAGCTGCGGATCATCGAGGAGAGTTTCGAGCCGGGCGAGACGGTGTCATCCGTTGCCCGGCGCAACGGTGTGGCGCCCAATCTTCTCTACCGCTGGCGCCGTCTGTTGAGCGAGGGAGGTGCGGCAGCAGTGCGTTCGGATGAACCCGTCGTCGGCAGTTCAGAGGTTCGGCGTCTCGAGGAGCGGGTGCGCGAGCTGGAACGCCTGCTGGGCCGCAAGACCATGGAGAACGAGATCCTCCGGGAAGCGCTCGCCAAATCGCAGGCAAAAAAACCGACCTTGCGGCCGCTCTCGCTTCCGAAGGGAGGTTTGCGGTGAAGCGGATCGCCGAGGTGCTCGGCGTGTCACGCTCCAACCTCCTTGTCAGGCGCAGCGGAAGAACCAGGCCGCGTGGCGCCTATCGCAAGGCCGACGACGAGGGCTTGCTGCCGCTCATCCGCCGCTTCGTCGACGAGCGGCCGACCTATGGCTACCGGCGCATCACCGCACTGGTGAACCGGGAACTGACGCGAAAAGGACTGCCTATCGTCAACCGCAAGCGGGTGCATCGGATCATGCAGCAGTCGGCCTTGCTTCTGGAGCCTCACACCGGCCGCCGCGAAGGTCGCATTCACGATGGCAAGGTGATGGTCATGCGCTCAAACCTGCGCTGGTGCTCCGATGGCCTGGAGTTCGCCTGCTGGAACGGCGAGATCATCCGCATGGCCTTCATCATCGACGCGTTCGACCGGGAGATCATCGCCTGGACTGCCGTGAGCGGTGCCGGCATCAGCGGCTCGGACGTACGCGACATGATGCTCGAAGCCGTCGAGAAGCGCTTTGGCTCCGTGCGGGCGCCGCACCCCATCGAGCACCTGTCGGACAACGGCAGCCCTTACACGGCCAAGGAAACGCGCGACTTCGCCACCGCGCTGAACCTCGTTCCCTGCTTCACGCCGGTGAAGAGCCCCGAGTCCAACGGAATGTCCGAGGCGTTCGTGAAGACCTTCAAGCGCGACTACCTGCGCATATCCCCCTTGCCGGACGCACCTTCCTCCTCCAACCATTTGGGAGGTGGATGGGTCTAATCCAAACAACTAATTTTAACTCTCTGTGAACGCTGCATAGAACATCCCTGCCGTGCGCCGTGATTTCTGCGCGGATATCGGTCCGGATGCCGACTCGAGTTTAGGGCTGCGCTGGCGATTCATAACATTGGCCTCGTCCACGAGGCGACACTTGGGTGAATCATATATGGGCACGTCGAGTAAGATGACGAGACGATATTTCGGAACGGACGGGATCCGGGGACGGGCCAATAAATTTCCGATGACAGCTGAAGTTGCGATGAAGGTCGGCATGGCTGCCGGCCTTTCGTTTCAGCGCGGCAACCACCGCCATCGCGTCGTGCTCGGCAAGGACACGCGCCTCTCCGGCTACATGATCGAGAATGCGCTGGTCGCGGGCTTCTGCGCGGCCGGCATGGATGTGTTCCTGCTGGGGCCGATACCGACGCCCGCCGTCGCCATGCTGGCGCGGTCGCTGCGCGCCGACATCGGTGTGATGATCTCGGCCTCGCACAATCCATACTATGACAACGGCATCAAGCTTTTCGGCCCCGACGGCTACAAGCTTTCCGACGAGATCGAGATGCGCATCGAGGCGCTGCTCGACCAGGATGTCGACATTTCGCTGGCCGACGCCGACGGCCTTGGGCGCGCCAAGCGCGTCGACGGCGTGCACGACCGCTACATCGAATTCGCCAAGCGCACGCTGCCTCGCTCCATGTCGCTGTCGGGCTTGCGCATCGTCGTCGACTGCGCCAACGGCGCCGGCTACAAGGTGGCGCCCGCCGCCCTCTGGGAACTGGGCGCCGAGGTCATCGCCATCAACGACGACCCGAACGGCTTCAACATCAACGAGGAATGCGGCTCGACGCACTCGATCGGCCTTTCGAAGAAGGTGCATGAGGTGCGCGCCGATATCGGCATCGCGCTCGACGGCGACGCCGACCGCATGGTCATCGTCGACGAGAACGGCACGGCGATCGACGGCGACCAGATCATCGCGCTGATCGCGGAATCCTGGCATCAGAGCGGCCGCCTTGCCGGCGGCGGCGTGGTCGCCACGGTCATGTCCAATCTCGGCCTCGAGCGCTTCCTTGGCGATGCCGGCCTGCAGCTGCACAGCACCCAGGTCGGCGACCGCTACGTGGTCGAGCACATGCGCGCGCATGGCATGAATGTCGGCGGCGAGCAGTCCGGCCACATCGTGCTGTCGGATTTTTCCACGACCGGCGACGGGCTCGTCTCGGCCCTGCAGGTACTGGCCTGCATCAAGCGCCAGAACAAGCCGGTCAGCGAGATCTGCAAGAAGTTCGAACCGGTGCCGCAACTGTTGAAGAACGTCCGCTTCGCCGGCGGCAAGCCTCTGGAGACAGCCCCCGTCAAAGCCGCGATCGAGGATGCCCGCAACCGGCTCGGCAAGTCCGGCCGCCTGGTGATCCGGCCTTCCGCAACCGAGCCTCTGATTCGGGTTATGGCCGAGGACGACGACCAGAAGCTGGTCGAGACGGTGGTGAACGACATCGTCGGCGTCATCGCGGACATCAAGACCGCTGCCTAGGAGACCCGTTTTGACCGGACACTCGCCCGGCCGGGAGTTGCACCAGGCCAGCTGTCATTTGCCATTTAATTAGGTTCTTCCTTACTTTGTGGCGCGGTGGCAGCATTCGTGCCCTCAGCTGTTCGGGGCCTGCCCTGCCGTACATTGCGCGCTTGAGGGTCTTGAGGCGGTTGATCTGGCCTTCGGCCTGTCCGTTGCTCCAAGGCAGCTCGATGGCGTTGTTGACGGCATCGATGTCTCTGCGCAAAACACGGGCGAACCGCAAGATCGGAATGAGGTCGGAGTCGATTGCATCGTCAATCCACGCGTCCAGTGCTGCCGACTTCTTACTGCGAAGGATGCCGTTGAAGCGCATCGCCAGGCGTCGCATCTCGGCGAATGCGTCAGATCCCTGCTTCAGGGCATCGACCTTTCTTGCCTGCCGGTCTGTCAGCAGGCCTCGTGGCTTGATGCACAACGCGGCGGCAACAACTGGCGAGATCGCATGACCGGTATCAGGATCTCGAACAGGTTCCAAGCTGAGCGCCGTGGAAGGAATATCATCGATGGGCTCTTTTTCGGCCCACCGCCAGGCTCCCAGCAGGCGTTCCAGATTGGAGAAGCTGCCCGTGTAGCCGCGCTGCTTAACGTCATGAAATAGATGCCGTCCGCAGCAGTTCCCTTCCTTCCAGCATTGGGCAAGGACGTTTCAAAGTACCATGAGGATGTGGGGTTCAATGCTGCTCGCCGCCTATCTGGCGGCGCCTTGAACTTGAGCCACTTCGCTACGCTGCGACGCTCATAGCCGGTCCGTCGGGCGATCTCGCTATAGCGGCAGTGTAGGCGACGTCCGGACCCCTTTGATTTCGAAAACTTCTCGCTGCTCAAACCTTGTCCAACTTCGCAGTGTTCAAAGCTGGTCCTCAAAAAGAGGCCGTGGCGCCGGGAACTGCACGATCCGCGGCTGGTGACAGATTCTGTCATTAGCCTGTGGAAACCTGAAATCGCGAGGGATTGGCAGCCTAGGCAGAAACCTAAGCGCAACCCAGTATCTGTTTCGGGGAATCAAAGCCTTCTCACGCGAAGGCAAAAGGTGAGGGCATGGCTTTTCGATTTGTTCATACGGCGGACGTTCATCTGGATTCGCCTCTTCGGTCGCTGGCGCTACGCAACCCGGAACTAGGCGAACTGATTGGCAACGCGACGCGGCGTGCCTTTGTCAATATCGTCGATCTCTGCCTATCCGAGCAGGTCAACGCACTTCTTCTCGCCGGTGATCTCTACGACGGCGATCAGACCTCCATGAAAACTGCGCGGTTCCTTTCCGAGCAAATCCGCCGACTGGACCAAGCCGGAGTCCGGGTGTTCATCATTCGGGGCAACCACGATGCGTTGTCGAAGATCACCAGAGAACTGACGTACCCAGAAACCGTAAAAGTTTACGGTGGACGCCCAGAGGCTATCGCGCTCGAATCGGGGGGTCTAGCGACGCCTGTGGTCATTCACGGACTGAGCTTTGCGCAGGCCCAGTGTCCGGAAAGTCTGGTCGGAAAGTACAAGCCGCGGGTCGAAGGCGCTGTGAACATAGGTCTTCTGCATACCAGCCTCTCAGGAACATTGGGGCACGATCACTACGCGCCCTGCAACGTCTCGGATCTGGAAGCGACAGAGTTCGACTATTGGGCGCTCGGTCACATTCACAAGCGGTCAATCAGTACCGGACGCTGCACGATCGTAATGCCTGGCATACCCCAGGGGCGCGACATCAACGAATCTGGTCCGAAATCGGTGAGCCTTGTTACCATCGGTGATGACCGAACAGTCCATGTTGAGGAGAGGATCACCAGCATCGCACAATTCGAGCGCGTCGTGATCGACCTCGACGGCATCGGAGATTGGCGTCACATGGTGACCACGGTAGCGGCCAACCTGGGGGCGGCGCGGGAAGCTGCAAGTTCCGAACATCTTGTGGTCCGGCTTTCCTTCACCGGACGAACGCCGCTCGCATGGCAGCTCCGTAACGACGCCGACCTCGTCAAGACCGAAGCCGAGCACAGGGCATCTGCCATTGGCCGGACCTGGATCGAGAAATTGGAAATCCAGTGCACCGACCTCGTTTCCGCAGATGGGTCCAACGGGGATCCGCTCATCGAACTTCGGGAGCTTGTCGGAAGCGAAATCATCGGCTCGGAAGCTTACCACGCCGCGCTCATCGATATCGGGGAGGAGCTTCGTGGTCATCTGCCACCTGAAAGCAGAGGGACTTTCGGCGCTGATCAGGAGGAGTTTCGGGCCACGTTGTGCCTGCTCGCGCAGGAAGGGGTCGAAGATGTGCTCGCACGGCTCCATCGTCGAAAGCAGGATGAGGTAGCATGATGCGCATCAACCGGCTTGACCTTACCCGCTACGGCAAATTCACCGACAAGCACATCGACTTCGGGCCGGTGGAGCAGGGCCGCCCAGATTTGCATATCATCTACGGTCCGAACGAGGCGGGCAAATCGACCGCCCTATCTGCATTCCTTGACCTCCTCTTCGGCATCGAATCCCGCAGCCGCTATGATTTCCTCCACCCATACTCAACGATGCGCGTCGGGGCCGCCTTGGACATCGGTGGTGTCTCCCGGGAGCTTGTCCGGATCAAGAAGCCCCAAAGCAGTCTGCTCGGTCCGGGTGATCAGCCGATCGGCGAGCATTTGATACTCGGCGAGCTTGGTGGAGTTGAGCGGGACGTCTATTGCGCGATGTTTTCCCTCGACGATGACACCCTTGAGGAAGGCGGGAAGAGCATCCTGGCCAGCAAGGGTGATCTCGGACAGCTTCTGTTTTCGGCAAGCACAGGTTTGGCCGCACTAAGTCAGACACTTGTTGAATTGCGTTCGCAGGCCGACGGCCTTTTCAAACTCCGTGCCCGCAACAGTGAAATCGGTGACTTGAAAAGTCGGCTTTCCGATCTGAAGGAGCGAAAAGAGCAGATTGACACGCTCGCCACCCATTACCGCCAGATGGTGGAAACCAAGGAGCGGTCACTGGCAAACTATGACGAAGCGATGGCTGACCGAACCCGGACGCAGCTACGGCTGGACGAGATCAAGAACCTGCTGACCGCACTGCCACGATTGGCGGAATTGAGGGACATCCGTGACGTTCTCGCCGAGTTGCAAGATATTCCCGAGGCCCCGCCTTCGTGGGGAAACGAACTTCCGGCACTTCGTCAGGAGGACATTGAGCTTGCGGTGAAGCGGGAGGCCGCGAAAGCGTCCATGGCCGAGCTTGAGAAAGGGCTCAGTGCCATTGGCCTCGACGATATCGCACTCACCTTGGGGCAAAGGATGGATGCTATCAGCGAGTTGCACGCCCGTTATGTCACCGCTGCAAGGGATCTGCCGGACCGTCGTCTGCAACTGATGGAAGTCGACCGGGAAATTGCGAATATTCTGCGGCTTCTCGAGCGCCCTGAAGAAGACGAGCCAAGCAGCCTGATGCTCGGAAGTCGCATTGCTGGGAGCATCAGAGATCTCGTTGAACGCCGCTCCGGTATCGACGCGACATTCCAAAACGCGAAGCGCGAAGCCGCGGAGGCGAACCGCAGTCTGATCGAGTTGCGGAGCAAGCTGTCGAGCGAAGCCGCTGCCTCCACAAACAGCGCAGCCGTTGCGGCGCTGGCGAGGGAGCTCTCGGCGCTTCGAGAGAATGATCACGCAGCCCGCCGCCGTGTCGCGGAACGCTCCCTTGTGGATTTGAAAGAAACACTGGCGCGGCAGATGTCGGAACTCCTACCGTGGGGCGAAAGCCTTGACCAGGTACGGCAAATGAGAGTGCCGGCACCTTCTGAGCTGGAGGCCTGGAAATCAGCTCTGTCTAAAGCGGAAGCCGAGTTCGATCGCTACAGCGATGACAGCGGGCGCCTCACGAGTGAGCTGCACTGTTTGCGAGCCGAACTGGATGCACTGAAGAATTCCACCGGCGTTGTGGACGATCATGAGGCAGCGACGTCGCGATCGGCGCGTGAAGCGGCATGGGCCACGCATCGTGACGCGCTCGATGAATCGACCGCTGCGGCGTTTGAGATCGAGCTGCGGAAAGACGACCTGATCACCAGCGCGCGGCTGGGACACATGAGCGACCTGGCGAAGCTGAATCAAACCTATCAGAGGCTCGCCGTCGCGGAAGCGGTATTGGAGCGCTCAGCGGAGCTGCTGAACGCGGCGAAGTCGAAACGCGAAGCCATCAGGACGGACATTCTGGATTCCGCTCGGAAAATGGCTCTGACCGTTTCTGGCGAGATCAACCTGGGTGGGCTTGAGGCATGGCTGGGACGCCGCGAAATGGTCCTCGCGACAGCCGACTTGCTCCGGGAGGCCGAAGGTGACTTACGCCAGGCGGCAGCGGACGGCTCGGCGGCGCGCAACCGGCTCTCGGCGGCACTATCGGCGGCAGCCGTTTCCCAGGATCACTCTGACTCCTACGAAGCGCTTTTGACCAGGGCCCAATCCGCCGTTGATCTTGAAGTCGAACACAAGAATTTGAGAGAGCAACTTGAACGCTGCGAAAGGGAGCAGGCTTCCCGCCAGTCAGCCCTTGAAACGGCAACTGCCGACCAGGCGCAATGGGACGCGTCATGGGCTGAGGTTTGCAAGAGCTGCTGGCTCGGCGCGGGAGGGACTATTCCCAGCCTCGCGACCGTCAAAGAGGTCATGGACAGACTTGCCGAACTCAGCCCGGCCGCTCAACGGCAAGCGGGCCTGGCAGATCGCATCGCCAAGATGGAGGAAGATCAGGCTGCCTTCTCGCGCGAGCTTGCATTGATGGCCGCAGAACTCGGAATGGAGCGACCAACAGAGAGTGCCCTGAGATTTTGGGCGCTGATGTCCGCCAGAGTGGAAGAGGCCCGATCGAAAAAGGCGGAAAGGGAATCCAAGCACCTTGCTCTGGAGGATCAGATTCTCAAAAACCGGGACCTGGAGGCTGAAATCGCGGTTTGCGAGCGCCGCAAATCTGAAATGACGCAGCTGTTCGGAGTATCATCCTTGCAGGAGGCGGAGAAAAAGCTGCGCATGATCGAGCAAAAGAGAGACTTGCGCCGGCGGTCCAATATCATCGAACGCGAAATCCGAGACGCGCTATTAATTCAGGACATGGCCGATGCGGAACAGATGCTTGACGCCGCGGATCGCCCTGCGCTGGAGGCCGACCAGGTAGAACTCAGGGCCCGCTTCGAGGATCAGGATCGGCGCGTACGAGAGTTGTTTACGACATATAGCAAAGCGTCCGACGAGGTGGATGCTGTCGACGGCGATAGTGCCGTGGTTGCTCTTGAAGAGCAACGGCGCACCGTCCTCCTGGAAATAGAGGATAAGGCGTTCAGCTACTTCCGCCTTAGGGCTGGCATCGTCGCGGCCGAGCAAGCCTTGCGCCTCTACCGCGACAAGCATCGCAGTTCGATGATGCTTCGCGCCTCGGAGGCTTTTCAGGTGATCAGCCGCGGCGCCTATAGTGGTCTGGCGACCCGCCGAAGTCCTTATCGGCATCGGGGCTGATGGGAGTTCCAAGCTGGCGCAGGAAATGTCAAAGGGAACGCGCTTCCAACTCTATCTCGCGCTCAGAGTGGCCGGCTACCACGAGTTCGTCCAATCTCGCACCCCTGTTCCCTTCATCGCCGACGACATCATGGAGACGTTCGACGACTTCCGTGCCGAGGAAGCCTTCCGGCTGTTCGCCGACATGGCGAAAGTGGGTCAGGTAATCTACCTGACGCATCACCAGCATCTTTGCAATATCGCCAGGCGGGTTTGTCCCAATGCTCGCATACATGAGTTGGCGCCGCCGCTCGTCTTGGAAAGCCGTGCGGCCTGATGGGAACGCACAGAAACAGGATAGCTATCCAAGTTTCGGCAACACGACCGCGATGGCGCCAGAGGGGTTAGAACGTTGCGGCTCTACCATTTCACGACGGAACAGTTTGGGCTGGTTGCAATCCGAGACCGAAGGCTGAAGGTTGCCCGCGTGATGGAACTGAATGATCCCTTCGAGTTCCTTGGGCCGATATTCGCGGATAAATCTGAGCGCCAACGCATGCGAAAATTCAAAGCAGAAGTCGATAAGGATTTCGGTTTAATCTGCCTAAGCGACAATTGGAGCCATCCGCTACTTTGGGGTCATTACGCGGACAAGCACAAAGGCGTTTGTCTTGGTTTTGATGTCCTCCAGCCAGAGGATTTCGAAGCGGTTGAATACGTCGAGGAGCGGCCGCCTATGAACCAGTTCGGCATCTCAGCTTTTTCAGATTTGCCTGAAGAGTCGATTAAGCGAATGCTCCATCTCAAATTCCACGCTTGGAGCTACGAAGCGGAATTCCGGACATTCATCGACCTTAAGGCGACCGCGTACGATGAAAAATCGAAACTGCATTTCGTTCCATTCCGTCCGACCATGAAGCTTGCCCAGGTGATAAGGGGTTGGCGTTCGAAATCGACGCGAACTGAAATTTCGAAAGCACTTGGGTGGCTGAAGCAGGGCGTCGAGGTCTTTAAATCTCGGCCGGCGTTCCAAGGGTTTGAGGTAGTGCGGAATAGAGACGACGCACTTTGGGGATAGTTGAACGTCTCAGGCGCGTAGGCAACGTTTCGGCGCGAAGTGGGGGGAACTACAATGCGCCGGCCGAATACGGCCTGCCAACGGAAATCTGGCGCGAGGTGGTGGCGCGGCGGATGCGCTATGCTGAAATCCGGGCGAAACTGGCGGCGGGCGAAGTCCGCGAGATCAACGGCTATCGATTTCAGGAACCTCCGTTCGACCTGCTTCTATATGTGGCGGGCCGGATGGTGGAAGGCGAAGGTGGTCGGAGGCGGCCATTCGGCGTGCCGGAACGACTTTGTCGCCACGCGCTGTCCGTCGCCCGTCGATGGTCGAATGACTTATGACTTAGTTCGACCCTTCTATGCCCTTCTTTCTGGGCGGCCATGTGACAATCCGTGACCCGTTGCTGACCCTCCGGAACCGAATTTTCGTCCCCGAGAGCCGATTGGGACAATCATCGCCCATATCGCCAGGAAGCCACAGACGGGGTACTCCTGAGCACAATGTTCCGTTTCCTCCAGGCTATCCCCGTTCCGGATTGTCACACATGATTCTATGTGCGACTATACTTAAAACTATGTGATCGAGGCTCTAGGTGCGATGGGCTATGAGGGGTTTCTCCGCGATCTCGCGAGAGCGGGCCTGAGCATCCGGGCGTTTGCCGAGTTGATTGGAATGAACCCGAACTCCGTTTCAAATTACGCCCGTTCAGGGGAGGTTCCCGACCATCTGGCGATCATTGCGGCGCTCGTCGCCGAAATGAGCAGCCAAGGGCTGGATTTCCGGGGCGTGATTTCGAAGGTGGAGCTGACAGCAAAAAAACCACGCGGCCGCGCACGCCACGGCCAGTTCGGCGGCGACCGGCAGGTGCCGTTGGACCTCGATCAATGACAGTGCACAGCGCCCTCTTGGAGTTCAGTGCGGCCCATCGGACCCCGCTGGCCCGGTTTGGGTCAGGCGTATGACTCGCATGTTCGACGCCTTGGCCGAGCTTGGCGCTGATCGCAGCAATCTTCGTCTGTTTGATCACCAAGCACCCGAGCTGCTTGCTTACTCAACCATCCTGATGTCCCGTGGCCATGACGAGGATTTACGCCTCGTTGAAGGTGTCTATGAGTGGCAGGATGCTCCGCTTATATTTCTCGTGGACGGCGACCGACTGAGCGGAGATTTTAAGCGCCTCAAGCGGGTTCGGCGCATTCTTGCGATGCGTGGCGACGCGCCCTATCTGGGCGTGATCTATCCGGGAAAGCTGGATGTTTACCGGATCGCTCTCGATAGCCATTCGCTCAACAAAGTTCGGGTCGATACGGGCGTTGCCGATGACGAGCGCTGGTTGACCTTTGCATGCCTGGGGAATCTTCGCCCTGCTGCGGAGATCAACGACAGGACCTGGATCACTGGCGTCATTCTGAAGTTGCTCGATCAGGCGATATCCTCTCTTAAAACAGACGGCGACCTCTCAGGCGAAGACGCGATATCGCTGGTGGGCCGAGCGCTCTTCATGCGCTTCCTTGCCGATCGCGCCCTACTGCCGCCGACCAAAGATATCATTGGCGACGCTCTCGTATCGGATGGAGCCGTTACCGAAGAGCATGAACTTTTCGATCGCCCGGATCTTGTCCGCCTTTCCTCTGCGTGGCTCGACAAGACGTTCAATGGTGACTTGTTGCCCTTGTCGGATGCGGTGTTTCCGAAGCTCACGTTAGAAACATGCCATGTGCTCGGCAATGTCCTGCGCCGAGCGGAAGGTGGCCAGCTATCATTGGGCTGGAAGGAGCGGTGGGACAATCTCGACTTCTCACACATCCCGGTCGGGGTGTTGAGCCAAGCCTATGAGTATTACCTG
Source organism: Mesorhizobium sp. WSM4837 (assembly GCF_055811435.1). Lineage (NCBI taxonomy): Bacteria > Pseudomonadati > Pseudomonadota > Alphaproteobacteria > Hyphomicrobiales > Phyllobacteriaceae > Mesorhizobium > Mesorhizobium sp. WSM4837. The sequence goes on along the minus strand of NZ_JBVVQE010000102.1, from coordinate 6,453 downwards.
CGCAAGCATTCCCCGAAACAGCAGCAGCAGGAAGGTGGCTATTACACACCGCATCCGATCGCGAACCTGATGATATCGGCCGCGTTTCGTGGACTGGATGCCCAGGGTATCTCTGCCGCGGCGCGCATATTGGACCCAGCGGCGGGGGCGGGCGTGTTTTTACTTGCGGCTTTTCGGGAACTCGTCGCTGCGCGCTGGAGATCCGAAGGGCAGAGGCCGGACACGGTCGCACTCCGCGAAATTCTCCACAATCAGGTGCGCGGGTTTGACATCAACGAGGCGGCGCTGCGCTTTTGCGCACTGGGCCTCTACCTATTGTCGATCGAACTCGATCCCAATCCGCGACCCGTGGACAAGCTGCACTTCGACGACTTGCGCAACGTCGTTCTGCATCGGCCGGTCGATACCGCCGATGAGGTTCGTCCCGAAGCGAAGCAGTTGGGAAGTCTAGGTCCGCTAATCGGAGCCGAACATGACGGCCAATATGATCTTGTCATCGGTAATCCACCTTGGGCCAGCGCGACCGGACTGGAAGACTGGAACCTGCTGCTCGCCGAGATTCACACGATCGCTCGGAGCCGGCTTGGAGAGGATACAGCCGCTCCGCCTTTACCCAATGCTGTTCTCGATCTGCCCTTTGTCTGGCGGGCGATGCGATGGGCGAAGCCCGATGCACAAATCGTATTTGCCCTACACGCGCGCTTTCTCTTCCAGCAGGGGGACGGCATGCCGCTCGCACGGCAAAGCCTCCTGGAAGCGATTGACGTAACCTCGATCATTAACGGTTCCGAACTTCGGCAAACCAAAGTTTGGCCCAGCATTTCTGCGCCGTTTTGCCTGCTCTTTGCGGTGAACCGGCCAGCGCATACGGCCTCCGGATTTCGGATGCTCACGCCTCGCTATGAAAAGAGCTTCAACAATGCCGGCGTGCTCAGGGTGGATCCGACCAACGCATATGTTGTCCGACCGCGGGATTTGCGGGAACGTCCTGAGACGCTGAAAATCCTGTTTCGTGGGAGCGCGGCCGACCTTTCTCTCATCGATCGAGTTCGGCGAGGTAACTTCACCACCCTCGGTCATTACTGGAACAAGTTGAGCGCGGGTCAGTTGGCAAATGGAAATGGCTACCAAAGCCTACGGCCAAGCAGCAAAAAGCACGACAATGGTGAAGTAGGAGAAGATGCCGCTGATTTGTACCAGATTCCTCACCTAGACAACGAGGAGCAGCGGCCCCTGGTTGTTGATGTCATGTCGTTGTCGCCATTCCAGACACCACGCCTCCATCGGGCGCGGCGGCGGGAAATATACACCGGGCCACTTTTACTTATTCATCAATCACCGCCTGCTGACCTGCAGCGCATTCAGATGTCGGTCTGCGATGAGGATGTCGTGTATAACGAGAGTTGGTATGGCTACAGTGCAAAAGGGGTTTCAAACGGTCCTATCTTGATTCGGTACCTCGCACTCCTTCTTGGTAGCCGGACGGCATTGTGGATGTCTCTCATCACTAGCGGAAAATTCGGCTTCGAGCGTGATGTGATCGAAAAGTCCATCGTGGAGGAAATCGCTATTCCTCCCTTTGAAGCGCTTGGTCAAGATCGCGTGCAGGAGGCAGAAGATCTTTTCGCGCGGTTAAAGAAAGAGGGCGATGAAGTCTGGCCGGAGATCGACGCCTGGGTAGCTAAACTCTACGGTCTCGGTGAACGAGACCTGACCGTCATCAATGACACCTTGCGATTCAATCTCCCTTACGCCGCAAATCGGGAGATGGCACAGAGTGTGCCGTCGACCGATCAAATCGAGATCTATTGCCGGACGCTCGAAACGGAACTCGCCAGATTCGCTCAGCGCTTCCAGTGCAAAGTTCGCGTTGACCCCGTCCATGATCGGGGATCCTCGCCATGGCAGGCACTTCAAGTCGTTGCCTGTCGAGATGGTGAAGTCGAAGGCCAGGCTAAGGTTTTGATCCCGGATGTCCGGGCACTCACTGCAGTCGCCGATCGGATGAGCGCGACTGAGATCATCCTTGATGAGGGAGATCAGCGCCTGGCCGTCATGCTTCTTGCTCAATCCCGATATTGGAGTGAGACTCAGGCCCGCCTTGCCGCTCAACGCATCATCTGGACCCGACCGGAGTTGTTCAGGGAGCGTCCATCGGCATGAGTGGACTCGTCTCTGGCCTGCACCAGGATCATCTGTCGGAGTTGATTCGCGGACAGGACTTGCCGCTGCCGGCGCTCGATCCCTCGCATATCGAACTCATCCTCGAACTGATTCAGCTAGCCTATGAGGGGATAAAGGCGGATTATCCTGGCGCGGTTTTCGCCGGTGATGAGAAGCACCTCAACAGCTTGATGGTCGATCGTCTCAATCATCTAGTTGGCGATGATCCCGTGGCGAGTTTGTTGGTTCGGGCAGTCTCTCGGGGCACTGAAACGAAGAATTATGACGCGAGCCGTTTCGAGATGCGGCCGGATATTCAGATTTCCCTGACTAGCAGGCAGCATCTGTTTCCGTTGATCGTCGAGTGCAAGCTTATTGACATTACGAAGGGGAAGACAGTCGATCGTTACTGTAAGGACGGATTGGCTCGGTTCACGACGGGGGACTATGCGTGGACTAATCGTGAGGCCATGCTGCTAGCCTATGTCAGGGACGGGGCCTCGACAACGAGCCATCTGCAACCATTTCTTGCGGCATCGATGGCACTTTCACCTCCGGAATATGCGGTGGTGTCACTCCCCCAGAAATGCGCCGCTTCGCTGCCGGATGCTGTGCGGTCGGATCATGGCCGCTATTTCTCCTATGTGCATGGCGCTCAGAATGGGAAGCTTCCTGGTAACATTGCAGTCTGGCATCTCTGGGTTAGCTGAATCCTCAGAGCCACCGGCTACATGTCGACAACCGGCCTCGCGCACAGAATTCCTGACAGCCCCACCTGGCTTCTAGCGGTCTTCGTGCCGCATGATGTTACTGCTCTGTTCGACCTTAGCGTACAAATTTTGAGCAGCCCTTGTTCCGACCCCTAGTTGACATTCGTTATGTGCGGAAGGTGATTTGGCGGGATGAATAACGGCGACCCTAGGCACCACCCTAAGCCTCTTCTTCGCCCTCGCCGGTAAGCTTCGGATAGTGCCTGTGATACCAACTCTCGAGTTCTTTGCATTCGTCATCGTTAAGACCGTAGAGGTCGTTCACGACGTCATCAAGTCGTCCAAGATGTTTCGATAGTCGAAACCGAGGTCGTTCTGCTGCCCCTGGATGATTTCATCGACGATTGTAATTATCTTCTCCCCCTCATCGTCCGTTGGCAAAACAATTGGAAGTTCTTCTAGCTGCGCGTGGACGCCGTGATTGATAAAGGATTTTTCAAAGTAGCGGATAGCCGTCGAGCAAAGGATGCCGAGAAGCAGCCGTTGGTCGAGAACATCGCAAAAAATGTTGGAGCCGGTTTGATCGAATACGCCGCCATGGCCAAGTCGGAAGGTAGGGCTGTAGATCCCCGTATTGGAGAAGCTGATGCCTCGACGGAAGTAATATTGGGGATTGCGGAAAACCCCACCTTTGCCGTGAAGGCTTTTCATTTCTGACACCGATTCCTCCGACCAATTCACAAAGAACTCATGCGGGCGCCAAAACAGGGGTAGGAGACCTCCTTCAATATCCGAGGCTCCTGCCTTGTCGAGCGGCACGAAAAATTTGTCGCTCGATTTGTCGTCGACCTGAAACCCGTTTTCCCGTTCTGATTTGGTCATCGTCGAGAGTCTTGCCTCGTCCACGACTTGGTTCAGAGAAACCGTCTGATATCCACCCTTTGCTGCGCCGCCTTTCACACCCGGTGCCGAGCGATAGAATTTGGGGTTGTTGCCCGACTGAAGGCCGATCTTGATCTCGGCGATCTTCCGAAGCTTCACCACCTTGCGGCCGCGCAGTGGTTCCGCCTTTACCTTCAAATTCGCGCCGTCGTTGCGGACGAGGGTCACTTCGACTGCGGTGGCGGATTCGTTCGCCATAAACTCGTAAAGGCTTGGCCGTCCCTCAAAGATCGGCACCTGGCCGTACTTCGAAAGAAGCCCCTGGCGAACCGTGTATCGCTTCGCCAATGTTCCATCGAAGGGAAATGGATGCTGCGCCGACAAGTCCGCGAGGATGGCGGCGTACGCTTTGGTGAGATCTGCTTTGTGTGTCTCCGGATGGAGGCGCCAGAGGTCGTAGAACTGATAGTGATTGTTGTTCCGCTGCGCCGGTTCATCGCAGCGCTCCAACTCGATGATGATCGGGAAGATATCAATTACGGGAAACGTCGCACGATGCAGCTTGATGACTCGGATCACCTTGGACGACCGGAGGATCGTTTCGCGAAGCTTGCGATGGCTTCCGATCGTCAGAAACGACGAGCTGACGATGAAAATGACGCGCTTGCCAGGCTTCAGCCGTTCCAGAGCATTGACGATGAAATAGCCGTACGAGTCATTGCTCTGCAGGTCATAGATTGTATCGTATCGAGGACCCTTTACGACATCGACACCGTAGGGAGGACTCCCGATAATCAAATCGGGAAGCAGGGCGCGCTTTGCGCTAGCGCGTCGAGTTCGGGCGCCCGATAAGCTTGTAATAACTCTTTGCAGTAGAGTAGAGTCGAAGTGCTTGTCGGGTCTCCGCAGGAGAAATGGCATTCAATACTTTATAACAAACAATCCGCCCACATGGTCGTACCCTACTTGCGGAAATAGGGTGTGGATTACCCGAGGGTTCTCAGCACCGCGAGCAAGATCCTCGATCAGCTTGATGAACAGGATTTTGATTGTGAAGTGAAGCGCAATGCCCTCGATGGCCTGCGTAAGCGCTTGCTGAAACTTGACTTCCTTCGATGCCGATTTTGAAGTCGTGTCGCCCACATAGGTCTTGCGCTGGTTCACGATACGCTTGAGGCTTTCCCCCAGCACGTGTCGGTCGGGATCGATCTTGTGAGTGATGGGGTCAATGAATAGCGACGCAATATCGTTGTAGGTGTTCTGCTTGAAGGTCCGCAGCGTGTCGAGCAACTGCTTTTCTGTAAGAAGTTGCCTTACCTCACCTGGCGGTTCCTCTTTGATCTTCGCCCAGTCCGTTGCCGGTATCCGAGCATAGCCGGCCCGGCCCGTTGACGGATCGGTCGCTCCTGTCGTCTTGAAAAAGCGATGCTCCCGCCCGTTGGAGATGACGACGAAGGGAACAGGCTTGTCGAAAAAAGCGGACGTCGCGTAGTCGATGCCCTGGACTTCATCCACCGCGGTTAAGTCATGGCTATACCGCTTGGCTTCAAGCACCGCATAGGGATAGCCACCAGCCAAGTAGAGGCCGTCGTACCGCCCTGTGACACCCACTGCGATCGGCAGCGTGTGTTGCGCCTGATAGTCCAAACTTTCGGCTTTTGGAAAACCATGAGACTTGGATAGGTGGGGCAGTATCAGTGTATCAACCGTGTCCTGCTCTGAGTAACTGTCGTAGGCTGTCACGTCTTGTTCTCTCTTGCTCACGAATCAAGAAGGAAATCGCTGATTCGCTGGGAAACTAACACTTCCGGCATGACATGCGACACGCGATCAGTCTCAGTACCTTTCGTTATGCGGATTCTCGCTCTGCAAGGGCTCTCCGAAGTCCATCTGGATGTGGCGTCGCGCCACTTCCACCTCAATCGCGTCAAGAGCCTCTCCGAGTTCCCTGGGGCGGTAATCGCGAGCTCGAATGCAATGGTTGCTTCCTTCTCGACCTCCTCCGACCCGAGGCTGACAGAGTCGTGGTCGACGCTGTCCCGCATCTCAAAATGGAAGCTAGCCGCGAACGAGGCAAGCGCGCCAACTCGCGTCGTAGATGTGACAACGTCCTCGTCGACGACGGATCCTTATCCGGGTCATTGCCGAACTCCATTTCCAATACTTCCCGAACGCGAACGTTCACGGAATTATCCCGCGTTATGGAGGGGATAGCGACGCTCAGCGCTCACCGCAGTATCAGCTCGTTTTGTATCGACCCTGAAACCGAAGTTGCCCCACCTTCCAGCCGGAACGGTCGCACCAATCGTCTTCGAGCTTCTGCAGCGGTGCCGGCTCAGTGATCTCGGCGACAACCATGAGGACGGGGTTTCGTCGTTTATTGGAAAAGAATGCCGCGTTCTGGAGGTAAAGATGTCGTCCACAGGTGAGAGCGCCGGGGTCAGTAACGCCGAGCGGGCAAGTGTTGAGGACTTCGTCCGCGGTTTGATGTCCGCTCGAAGCACCTATAGGCTGAGCAAATGAGAGTCACACCGGAACAGTGCGAAGCTTGGCTTCAGAACACAGCCGCGAGCCCGTTCAACGGCGGTGTCACGTTGTTTGATCAAGGTCGGAACAAGGCGCTTGTGTGAGACGTCAGGCGGTTGCGCAGGTCACGGCTTTCCACTGCGCCATTGCGCGGATCCGATGGATGTGGATG
>NZ_JBVVQE010000101.1:0-19178 GCF_055811435.1 Mesorhizobium sp. WSM4837 | reverse complement strand
TCGCGCGGGGGGGTTGATGGGCCGCCGGCCGGGGGGGGGGCCCCCCCCCCGGGGGGTGTTGGGTGGTTGCCCCCAAATTCCCCTTGCAATTGGTTTGGCAACGGGGGGGGGGGGGGCGCAGCGATCAAAGCTTCGTCCAGGCCCCGTTCTTCTTCGACGACTTCACGCAGGCTTCAATGAAGGCCATGCCTTCGACACCGTCGTGGATGGTCGGGAAAATAACGTCCTTAGCCGGCTTGCCGCCTTTGCGGCGCGCCGCGCGGATGGCGCGGGCGGCCTCCTGGTAGATGTTGGCGAAGCCTTCGAGATAGCCTTCCGGATGGCCTGACGGAACGCGGCTGACGCGCCCGGCGACGGGCAGCGCGCCGGCACCATTTCGGGTGATCAACTGCTTCGGCTGGCCGAACGGCGTGTACCAGAGATAGTTCGGGTCGGCCTGCACCCATTCAAGCCCGCCCTTCGAGCCGTATATCCGCAGCTTCAGCCCGTTCTCGTGGCCGGGCGCCACCTGGCTTGCCCACAACATGCCCTTGGCAGGGTGCGACTTGCCGACAGGCTTGAAGCGCAGCATGACGTTGACATTGTCGTCGAGCTGCCGCCCTAGCACGAAGGCGTCGAGATCGGCGGAAAGCGTATCGAGTTCGAGCCCGCAGACGAAGCGTGCGAGATTATAGGCATGCGTGCCGATGTCGCCCAGCGCACCGCCGGCGCCGGCCTGTTTGGGATCCGAGCGCCACGCTGCCTGCTTCTGGCCGGTGGCGGCAAGGTCCTCGGTCAGCCAGTCCTGCGGGTATTCCGACTGCACGATGCGAATGTCGCCGAGTTGCCCCTTGGCCACCATCTCGCGCGCCTGCCGCACCATCGGATAGGCGGTGTAGTTGTGGGTGAGGACAAAGACCTTGCCGGTCTTTTCAACCAGTGCCGCCAGCTTCTTCGCTTCCGCCAACGTCGTCGCCAGCGGCTTGTCGCAAATGACGTGGATGCCGGCTTCGAGAAACGCCTTGGCCGCCGGCACATGCACATTGTTGGGCGTGACGATGGCCACCGCCTCGATGCCGTCCGGCCGCTTGGCCTCGGCCTTGGCCATCTCGGCGAACGAGCCGTAGCTGCGCGCCGGATCGAGCCCAAGCTCCTCGGCCGACGCCTTGGCACGCGCCGGGTCGGATGACAGGGCACCGGCGACCAGCGCGAACTCATTGTCCATGCGCGCTGCAATCCGGTGCACCGCGCCGATGAAGGCGCCTTGCCCGCCGCCGACCATGCCGTAGCGGATCGGGCCGCCTCCCGTTTCCGACTTCGATGCGCCGACCATGATTTTTCTCCCTCGTCTGAAATATCCTTCCCCCTTGAGGGGAGGGTGGCCCGAAGGGCCGGGAGGGGTCGGTTCATGCCGAGCTCCACGCTCAGCGACCCCACCCCGATCCGCTGCGCGGATCGACTCTCCCCTCGAGGGGGAGGGAAAGCGGTGCTAGATTCCCATCATGGCGCGCAGCACCTTTTTATCGGTCGCGCCGCCGGCGAAGTCGTCGAATGCCTTTTCCGTCACCCTGATGATGTGATGCTGGATGAAGGGCGCGCCTTCGGCCGCGCCATCCTCGGGGTGCTTCAGGCAGCACTCCCATTCCAGAACCGCCCATGAATCGTAGTCATACTGGGCGAGCTTGGAGAAGATGCCGCCAAAGTCCACCTGGCCATCGCCCAGCGAGCGGAAACGCCCGGCCCGGTTCGTCCAGCTCTGATAACCGGAATAGACGCCTTGCCGGCCGGTCGGATTGAACTCGGCATCCTTGGCGTGGAAGGCCTTGATCCGCTCGTGATAGATGTCGATGAATTGGAGATAGTCGAGTTGCTGCAGCAGGAAATGCGACGGGTCGTAATTGATGTTGCAGCGCTTGTGGCCGCCGACCGCGTCAAGGAACATCTCGAATGTCGCACCGTCGAAGACGTCCTCGCCCGGATGGATCTCGTAGCCAACATCGACGCCATTGTCCTCATAGACGTCGAGGATCGGTTTCCAGCGCTTTCCCAGTTCGGAAAACGCTTCCTCGATCAATCCCGCCGGCCGTTGCGGCCACGGATAAAGGTAGGGAAAAGCCAACGCTCCACAAAACGACACCGACGCCTTGAGCCCGAGGTTCTTGGAAGCCTTGGCGCCGAACTTCATCTGTTCGACCGCCCATTGCTGCCTGGCCTTCGGATTGTTGTGCACCGCAGGCGGTGCGAAGCCGTCGAACTGCGCGTCATAGGCCGGATGCACCGCCACCAACTGCCCCTGCAAATGCGTCGACAGCTCAGTGATCTCGACGCCGGCATCGCTGCAGATGCCCTTCACCTCGTCGCAGTAGGCCTGGGAAGACGCCGCTTTCTCGAGGTCGAACAGCCGGCTGTCCCAGGTCGGGATCTGCACGCCCTTGTAGCCCAGCCCGGCCGCCCATCTGGTGATCGACGGCAGCGAATTGAACGGTGCGGCATCGCCCGCGAACTGCGCTAGAAACAGCCCAGGACCTTTCATTGTCGACGGCATCGGCATCCTCCCTCATTATCCACGACCAAGCATAGCGCCGATTGAAAGCAGGGCCAGCCTCTTTGGTCTTTTCTCGACAGGCGCTAGTGCGCACCGCTATTCTGGTATTACCAAATATGCTCATTTGGTCAAGCGCTGCCGCGCACAACCAGCGCTGCGCAAATTGCCGGGAAGCGGGCAAATATGCCAGTTTAATCAAAGAAATAATCATGGGCCGGGGCTGCCTTGCAGGATTTCTTGCCGTCCAGATGAAATTGCTGTAGACCTCTTTTCACGCCCAATTGGTCGAACCAGTTACGAGAAATGCTGGAGCGCCTTGGGGAGGAACCATGCAACGCAATCTGGGGTGCGTCGCAGGCGAATTGTTACAGGCGAATTCTGGGAAGGACAGACCATGCATCTTTCGACGCACAACTGGATGCGGGCGGAACCGCTGGAAACGACGCTCAAGCGCATCAAGAAATTCGGCTATGAGTCGATCGAGATTTCCGGCGAGCCCGCCCAATACAAGATCAATGAGACACGTGCGCTCCTGAAGGAGCACGGCATTCGCTGCTGGGGGGCGGTGACGCTGATGCTGGGCGAGCGCAATCTCGCCGCCAGGGACCAGGGCCAGCGCGAGCGCTCGGTGCAGTATGTCAAGGACGTGCTGACGATGGTAAGCGAACTCGACGGCGAGATCATCACGCTGGTTCCCGCCACGGTCGGCAAGGTGGTGCCGGACGGCACCGAGGAAGAAGAATGGGAATGGGTGGTCGACGCCACCAGGGAATGCTTTACCCATGCCAAGAAAGTGGGCGTCAAGGTCGCGATCGAGCCTCTCAACCGCTTCGAGACCTATCTGTTCAACCGCGGCGCCCAGGCGCTGGCGCTGGCCGATGCGGTCAGCCCCGAATGCGGTGTATGCCTTGACGCCTATCACCTCCACATGGAGGAGTTTAACGTCTACGATGCCATCCGGCAGGTCGGAAACCGCCTGTTCGATTTCCACGTCGCTGACAACAACCGCTTCGCCGCCGGTCTCGGACAGATCGACTGGCCGAAAATCGTCGGCACCCTGAAGGAAGTCGGCTACGACGGCGCGTTGACTAACGAGTTCGTCGCCCCTGTCGACCGCACGCCGGCTGCTCCCTATCCCGACATGGTCGAACGCAACCCGGTCGACATCTCGCCGGAGCAGCTCAAATTCATCCAGGACCACGGTTCCAGCGTGCTCACGGAAAAATTCTACACCGACCAGATGCGCATCACCGCCGAAACGCTGCTGCCGCTGATCAAGTAGTCGATCTCTGGAAACGAGCCTTTCCGCCCGGCGGCGACCCTACCGGCGGCAAGGCAGAGGATGAACATGCGCATCAAGACGGTCCAAGCCTGGTGGGTCCGCATACCGATCGAAGCCGCGCGGCAGCACCGCAGCGACTTCGGTCAGGTGACGACGTTCGACGCCGCAATCCTGCGCATCGAGACCAACGACGGGCTGGTCGGCTGGGGCGAAGGCAAGAATGCCGCCGGCAGCACCGGCAGCTATGGCGCCCTCGTCCACATGCTGAACCACGAGGTCGGGCCGCAGCTGATCGGCTGCGATCCGGCCGACATCGGGGTGATCTGGGAGATGCTCTACAATGGCGTGCGCCACGACAGCGCCGCGCAAAACGGCCACGCCATGCCGCAATTGGCGCGGCGCGGCATCAGCGTCGCCGCGATCAGCGCCGTCGATATCGCCTTGTGGGATATTCTGGGCAAGTCGTTGGGGGTTCCTGTCTGGCGGCTGCTCGGCGGCCGCAAGCTTGACCGCATGCCGGCCTATGCGTCCGGCGGCTGGGCCTCCGCCGAGGCGATCGGCGAGCAGTTGAAATCCTATATCGCCAAGGGCGGCTTCAAGGCGCTGAAGATGCGGATCGGCGCGATGGACGGCGCTCCGCACAATTCCGCCGCCCGCGTCCGCGCCGCAAGACAGGCGATCGGCGCCGAAGTCGACCTGATGGTCGATGCGCACGGCACCTATACGGTGGCGGAAGCCAAACGCTTCATCCAGCTTGCCGGCGATCTCGACCTGGCCTGGTTCGAGGAGCCGGTCATCGCCGACGACAAATCCGGCATGGCCGAAGTGCGGGCGTCCGGCTCCATCCCGATCGCCACCGGCGAGAGCGAAGCGACGCGCTATGCCTTCCGCGACCTCGCCACACTCAAGGCCGCCGACATCTTCCAGCCTGACCCCGCCTTCTGCGGCGGCATCAGCGAGGCGATGAAGATCGGCACCATCGCCAGCGCCTTCAATCTGCGCTTCGCGCCGCATCTGTGGGCCGGCGCGCCTTGCTTCTTTGCCGGGCTGCATGTCTGCGCTGCTTCGCCGGCCAGCTTTACCGTCGAATATTCGCTTGGCGCCAATCCGATGATCCACGATCTGATCGAGGAGACTGTCGAAGCAAAGGACGGCATGATAGCGATTCCCGAGAAGCCTGGACTGGGTTTCACCCTTTCGGAACGGTTCCTGGAGGCGCACGCGCTACGCGGCTGATCATGAAAGAAAAGAACCTTCTCGCGGAACTCGCCGCCTATCTGTTCTCGCACTCCGACAAGGCGACCGGCCGGACGCCGTCGGAGCGAGAACTGGCGGAGCATTTCGCCGTCAGCCGCGGCCAGATCCGCGAGGCGCTGGCCATCCTCGAAGCCATGCGCATCGTCGAGCGCCGGGCCAAATCCGGCATCTACATCGACACCAAGCAGGCCAGCGTCGAAGCGATGGCGCTTTTTGCCAGGGCCGGCCTGCCGCTCGATCCGATCCAGATCTACGAGACGGTCGAGTTGCGCAAGATCCATGAGATCAAGGCGGCCGAGCTTGCCTGCTCGCGCGCCACCGAGGAAAATTTCGAGCGGCTACGCGAAATCCTGAAGGCTTCGGAGGACCGCATTGCGGCGGGCGAGGGCCTCGCCAAGGAGGACCGCGAATTTCACCTTGAGATCGTGCGGGCAACCAAGAACAGCGTTTTTCACAACATATGCAGCCTCTATTACCTGATGGGCGAGCAACGCCTGCCGATCTACTTCAACGATCCCGAACGCAGCATGCGCTCGCATGCCGAGCACATCCAGATCTACGAGGCGCTGCTGCGCCGCGACGGCAATCTCGCCCAGGCGCTGATGAGCGCCCATCTGCAAGGCGCGGAAAGCTACTGGAAAGGCCTGATCGAGGGCGGCGGGGCAGAACCTAACAGCCCAGCGCTCGAACCGGTCTGACATGCACAAGATCCTGACGACACACACGCTGCATCCGCGCGCCTCCGCCATGCTGACCGGCGCCGGCGAACTCGTCGTCGCCTCCGCCCTCGATGCGGATACGCTGGCGACTGAGGCGAGGGACGCCGATATCATCATCGTACGCGCGCCGCTGCCAGCAGCGCTTTTCGAAAGGGCGACGAAGCTCCGGGCGGCAATCCGCCACGGCGCCGGGCTCGACATGGTTCCCATGGAAGCCGCCACGGCAGCCGGCGTGCTGGTGGCAAACGTGCCGGCGGTCAATGCGCGCTCGGTCGCCGAATACGTGATGTTCGCGGCGCTGGCGCTGCTGCGGCGTTTCCGCATGGTCGACCGCGACTTGCGGGCGAAGGGCTGGCTGGCCGGTCGCGATCACACCATTCTCGCCAGCGAGCTCGCCGGCAAGACGATCGGCATTGTCGGCTTCGGCGCGATCGGGCAGGCAGTCGGCCACATCGCGGCGCATGGTTTCGACCTGAAGGTGGTGGCGACGACGCGCAGCAGGAGGCCGGCGCCGGACAGGGTCAGGTTGCTGTCGATCGATGCGCTGGTCGAGCAGAGCGACATCATCGTTCTGTGCTGCCCGCTGACGCCGGAGACGCGCGGCCTGATCAACCGCGAGCGCATCGGTCGAATGAAGCCGCATGCGCTGCTGATCAACATTTCGCGCGGGCCGGTGATCGACGACGAGGCGCTGATCGAAGCGCTGCAAAGGGATCGCATCGGCGGTGCCGCGCTCGATGTCTTTGCGACGCAGCCGCTGCCGCCCAATCACCCCTATTTCGGCTTCGACAATGTCATCGTCACGCCGCACATGGCCGGCATCACCGAGCAGTCGATGATGCGCATGGGCGTCGGTTCGGCTGATGAAACCTTGCTGGTGCTGGCCAACAAATTGCCGGTCAATCTGCGCAATCCCGAAGTGCTCGAGCATTACCGGCGGCGGTTCCCGGCCGACGCCTGATGCGCCTCAACGGCCAAGCAGTGCCTCGACTTCCGCCGCGATGCGCAGGAGACGGTGGTCGTCGCCGTGGCGCGCCACCAGCATCAGCCCGGCCGGGCGCGCCATTCCCGGCATCGGCAGCGAGATCGCGCAGAGGTCGAACTGGTTGGCGATCTGCGTGTTGCGCAGCAGAAGCCCTTCCGTACGCTCACACAGCGCTTCGTCGCTGGTCATCGACACGATGGTCGGCGCGGTGACCGGCGTGGTCGGCAGCGCCAGCACATCGACAGACGCCAGCCGCTCGTCCATGGCGGCGACAAGCGCCGTGCGGCGGCGGATTGCCCTTATATAGGCCGTGGCCGGAACCGCGGCAGCGCGCGACAACGGCTCGCTCACCCGCGGATCGACCGGCGTCGCCGCGCCTGTTGCCAGCCAATCTGCATGGACCTCGGCGCCCTCCATTGCCGCGATCGAGGCCCGCCTGGTTACCGCGCGCAAATCGGCAAGGAGGTCGTCGATCGGCAGATCGGCGAGGCGTGCACCGGCGCGTTCCTTGCGAGCACATCGCTCGAACGCCGCCGCGATATCTTCTTCGGTATCTTCGAAGAGCACGCCGTAGGGAAAGCCGATGCGCAGCCCGGCAAGCGGAAGCGGAACAAGTGCCGCGAACTCTTCGCCCGCCATCACCGCGTCGGCTGCCGCACATTCGGCGACGGTGCGCGCAAGCGGGCCGACGGAGTCGAGCGTGTCGGACAGCGGGAAGACGCCAACGCGAGACACGCGCCGCGCCGTCGGTTTGAAGCCGACGACACCGTTCAGCGCCGCCGGAATACGCACCGAGCCGCCGGTGTCGGAGCCGATCGATATCTCGCTTGTGCCTTCGGCAACGGAAACACCGGCGCCGGAGGAAGAGCCCCCCGCGATCCGGCCGGTGTCGGTCGCATTGCCGGGCGTGCCGTAATGCGGGTTTACGCCGATCGCGGTGAAGGCGAATTCGGTCATGTTGGTCTTGCCGAAGATCACCGCGCCCGCTTGCCGCAGCCGCCGCACGATGACGGCATCCCGCAGCGCCGGCGCTGCGGTGCTGAGCAACAACGAACCGGCCGTGGTCGGCTCGCCGGCGACATCGAACAGGTCCTTGATCGACAGAATTGTTCCGTCGAGCGGCCCGATCGTCACGCCGGCTCTGCGCCTGGCATCGGCGGCGTCGGCTGCTGCTCGTGCGGCTTCCGGATAGAGTTTTACGAATACGCTTTCATTGTCGGCGCGGACGGCGAGACGCGAAAGGACGGCTTCGAGGCGGTCGCGGGCTGATTGCATGGCACAGTCTACTTTTTTATTGTCGCCCGAACAGCCCAGCACACTGACGTCAATGGCTCTAGCGATAGCCAGTCACATCGGCTGGTTTGCCGGCGTCCTGAACCTCGGGAACGTAGCGCCACGCGTCAGGCCGCGAGCCGTCGAGATCGGTAAAGCCGTAGACCTGCGCCAGCCCGCCACTCGACAGCGACTGTCCGTTCCAGCGCGAACGATCCGGGTCCGCCGCAAGCGCCGCCACTGCGCGCCCGATAAAGCGCGGGGTCTCGGAAATGACGAAATGCGGCACTTTTGCTGTCGCATCACGCCAGTTGTCCTCGGTCACCCCGAAAGCTTCCAACATCATTTCCGAACGCAGCCAGCCGGGTGTCAGCGAAATCGAGGTGGCGCCGTGCGGGGCGAGGTCCTTGGCATGGGCCCAGGCCATACGGGTCACCGACACTTTGGCGAGGTCATAGAACGGTGAGAGCCGATAATGCTCGGCATTATACTCCGCGGTGCCGTCGGTGACTTCGACCAGCAGGCCGCCCGGGCGCTCGATCAGAAGCGGCAGCGCGTAATGCGCGGTGATCAGATGCGTGTCGATGCCCAGCCGCAACATGCGCAAACCATTCGTGAGTTCATGCTCCCAGACCGGCTTGTTCCATTCGAACAGTTTCTCGCCGCCCCAAATGTCGTTGACCAGCACATCGAGGCGGCCCTGCTCGGCACGTATCCGGTCGACCAGCTTGCGCACGTCTTCGGCAACCAGATGGTCGACTTGCACAGCGATGCCATGGCCGCCTTGCGCTGAAACAAGCTCTGCCGTTTCCTCGATGGTTTCCGGGCGGGCGTATTCGGACTGATGCGCGCGTGTCGTCCGCCCGGTGACGTAGACCGTCGCGCCCGCGGCACCCAGTTCGACAGCAATACCTCTCCCCGCACCGCGCGTGGCGCCAGCGACCAAAGCGACCTTTCCCTCAAGCGTCATTGAACTCCCCAGACTCTGACCAACCAATGCTCTGACCAACCAATGCTCTGACCAACCAATGCTGGCCTTCTTGAATGTTAAGATATATAAATGATCATTCGGTTATAAATGGATGTCAAGATGCCTCGGCAAAAAACGCAATCCGACGAGGACGTGCTGGAAGCGGCGCACCGGCTGATCCACAGGCATGGCCCGGAGGCACTCACATTTGAACGGCTGTCCCAAACTTGCGGGCTCTCCGGCTCGACCCTGGTGCAGCGTTTCAAGAACAAGGCCACGCTCAGGCAAAGAACCTTGCTGCAGGCATGGGACCGGCTGGACGCGAAGACGACAAAGCTCGCAGACGCGACGCCGAGGACCCCTTTTGGCGCGATCGAATTGCTGGTGGCGCTATCGCGGGACTATGGCGGCATCGAATCCTATGCCGAGGGCCTGCTCGTCCTGCGCGAAGATCTGCGCGATCCGGTGCTTCGCGCGCGCGGGGCGTCGTGGAAGGCCTCTCTGTGCAGCATCCTCGACTCTTGCTTTGCTTCGGTCGCCAACACGCCGTCAGACATCGGCCTGCTGATGGCATCGCACTGGCAAGGTTCGCTGCTTTGGTGGAGTTTCGACCCGAAAGTCGAAGTTGCATCCTATGTCGAAGACAGTCTGGGCCGTTTCGTCGTCGCAATTGCCACGGCCCGAAAACCGTAACCGATTTTCGGGCCATTTCTTGGAGGCGTCCTACGTGGGACGCACCTACAGATGCTTAGGTCGCGCTTCTCGGGCCGAGCAAGAACGCCGCCAAGGCCGCCAGCAATGTCGCGATCCCGCAATAGGCGAAAGCGCTGGCAACGCCGGCATTATCGACCAGCAGGCCGCCGAAAACCGCGCCCAGTGCAATCGCCACCTGGAATGTGGCGACCATCAGCCCGCCGGCGCTTTCTGCCTGGTCGGGAGCGGCTCGCACCAGCCACGTCTGCAGCCCGACCGGGACCGCGCCGAAGGCAAAGCCCCAGGCGGCAATCGCTATCGCCGCAACGACTGGCGAGGCGCCGATGGTCAGCAGCAGAAGGGCTGCGACCGCAATCAGCAGTGGCGCCAGGCCCACCGCGGTCTTGAGGCTGCGTTCAGCCATGAACCCGCCGGCAAAATTGCCGAAGAAGCCACCGATGCCGTAGGCGAGCAGCACAAGCGAGATCGTCTCGA
Source organism: Mesorhizobium sp. WSM4837 (assembly GCF_055811435.1). Taxonomy (NCBI): domain Bacteria; kingdom Pseudomonadati; phylum Pseudomonadota; class Alphaproteobacteria; order Hyphomicrobiales; family Phyllobacteriaceae; genus Mesorhizobium; species Mesorhizobium sp. WSM4837. Next base: position 8,981 of record NZ_JBVVQE010000101.1, on the reverse strand, counting down.
TGTCCAGCGCAGGCACCTTCTCGAGAAACGGGCGGACATAGGTGAAGCCGGCAAAATGCCCCGAGGCGACCAGCAGGACCACCAGAAGCGCAACCCTGATCATCGGCCGCTTTATTACCTCCAGCAAGGTCCGAAAGCTTGCCACGCCCGCCGGCGGCAGCTTCGGAAGGGTGGCGATCTGCACGAGCAGCGCCAGGGCGCCGACAACAGCTGCGATCATGAAGGCCGTTCGCCATCCCCAGATGTCGCCGACATAGGCACCGACCGGGGCCGCACAGACGGTCGCCACCGAAACGCCGGTGAGGATGATCGACATGGCGCGCGGCATCAGCCGCATCGGGACAAGCCGCATCGCCATGGCCGCCGACATCGACCAGAAGCCGCCGAGGCTGATCCCGAGCATGATGCGGGCGATCAGAAGGACGGGAAGCGAGGACGCAAACGCCGCCAACAGGTTCGACAGGATCAGCAGCACGGTCAGTCCCCACATGACGAGCCTGCGGTCCAGCCGTTTGGTGACGATGGCCATGGTCGGAGCGGCTATCGCGCCGACAACGGCGGTTGCCGTCACCGCTTGGCCGGCGGTGCCTTCGGTCACGCCGAGATCCTGCGCCAGCGGCGTCAGCAGGCTGGCGGGCAGGAATTCCGCGGTCACCAGCCCAAACACACCGAGCGCGAGCGATACGACCGCCCCCCACGCAGGCTCGGCTCGTTCGTCGGTTTCCGTGGGATCGAGAACGGCGTCCATGACGCCTGTCGCGGGTTCGGTCATGATGGAATCTCCGATCTGGTTGCAGCGCAACATCTGGCTGCAGTGCAACATAGGGAGTGACCGACTGGAGTTTCCATGCTAAAAACACCATCGTGTTTGACTATTCGTCCAAAGTTCCGATCACCGGCGATCCGCTGACGGACATATTGCGCGGGTTAAGGCTCGACGGCGTCGAATACGGCCGCTGTGAAATGCAGGAGCCCTGGGGCCTCCAGTTTCCGGCCCAGACGGGGGCGCGGTTTCATTTCATCGGCCGCAAGGGATGCTGGTTGCTGCAGCCGTCCGGCGAATGGGTTGAGCTCAAGGCGGGCGACGCGGTGCTGCTGCCGCGCGGTGCAGCACACGTCCTGGTGAGCGACCCGGGCATTGAGGCTTCGCCGATCCAGGGCTACAAGGTCGCCGAGGTCTGCAAGGACGTTTATTGCATGTCCAATGAAGGTCGCCGGCCGGGGACGCTGCTGTTTTTCGGCAGCATGTATTTCAATCTCGACGGTTTGCACCCATTGCTCGGCATGATGCCGGACGTGATGCGCGCGCACGAACTGGAGGCCTATGAGCCCGGCATTCCGCATCTGCTGGAGGCGATGGCCCGCGAAGTGACGATGGAGCGCGTCGGCTCAGGCGGCATTCTGGCACGGCTTGCCGATGTGCTGGCCGCCACCGTCATCCGCTCCTGGGTCGAGCGCGGCTGCGGCGACTCGTCCGGATGGATCGCCGCGGTGAGGGATCGCGAGATCGGGCGCGTGCTGGCCGCGATCCATCTTGAACCGGACCGCGACTGGACGGTGGAGACCCTGGCCAGGATGATGGGCGCCTCCCGGTCGGGCTTCGCCGAGCGCTTCGCGACGATCGTCGGCGAAACGCCGGCCAAATATGTCACCCAGGTGAGAATGCACCAGGCACGGCAATGGCTGGTCCGCGACCGGTTGAAGATTTCCGTCGTCGCCGCACGCCTGGGCTATGAATCCGACGCGTCATTCAGTCGGGCGTTCAAGCGCGTCATCGGATCGGCTCCCAGCCATTTTCGCGCCGAGGAACAGGCTGAGACCCCTCAAGCCGGCTAAGCCTGACCACAGCTCCAGCCGTAGACGCGCCTTAGCCTGCGTGACGAAGGCTTATCCCGGTACCCTTGTCGAACAGCACCACCTTGTCTGGATCCCAGGCAAAGCGCACCGGCTGCTCGATCTCGACATCGGTTCTGGCCGGCACCGTGGCCCGCAGCATGGCGTCGCCGACCCGCAGCGTCAGGATCTTTTCGACGCCATGGTTCTCGACATCGTGGACGCGCGCTTCCACCGCTGCCCCGCTCTCGAGATAGACATCCTCGGGACGAATACCGAAGACGAGCGGGCGACCGTCGGTCGAAGCGCTCGTCCTGGCCCCCCCCGCAAAAGGCAGTTCGAAATTCAGCGGCGCCATCACCGCGCGGCCGTCGACGAGCTTGCCGTCGATGAGGTTCATCGGCGGCGAGCCGACGAAACTCGCCACATATGTGTCGCGCGGATTGTTGTAGATCTCGTACGGCGTGCCGGTCTGGACGATACGGCCATGGTTGAGCACGCCAACCTTGTCGCCCATCGACATCGCCTCGATCTGATCGTGCGTGACGAACAGGAAGGTCTGGCCAAGGTTCATCTGGATGTTCTTCAGCTCGGTGCGCAGCGCCTCGCGCAGCTTGGCATCGAGTGCCGACAACGGCTCATCCATCAGGAATACGCGCGGCTTCCTGACGATGGCGCGACCAATCGAGACGCGCTGCATCTCGCCGCCAGAGAGGCGATCCGTCTTGCGGTCGAGCAGATGCTCGATACGCAACGTCTTGGCAACGCGGTCGACGCGCGTCTTGATCTCGTCAGGCTCGATGCGGCGGATTTTCGGCTTCAGCGGGAATTCGAGATTCTCGCGCACCGTGTAGCGCGGATAGAGCGAGTATTGCTGCAGCACCAGCGCCACGTCGCGCTCGGCCGCACCCCAGTCAGCGACATCGGCGCCGTCGATGAGTATCTGCCCCTCGTCCGGCTTTTCCAGGCCGGCGATCATGCGCAGCGTCGTCGTCTTGCCGGCGCCGGTCTCGCCGAGCAGGACGAAGAACTCGCCGTCGGCAATATCGAGATTGAGCCCGGTCAATGCGGTGTGATTGCCGAATGTCTTCGAGATGTTCTTGAGCTGGATATGGGCCATCAGAGTCTCACCCCCAGCGAATTGCCGCTTGCCGTGTCGAAGAAATGCGCCTGCGCCGGGTCGAGCTTTGCGAAAACCTGGACCCCCGGCTTGCCGACGAAACCGGAACGGGTCCGGGCGCGCAACATCTGTGCCCCGACCTTGAGGTCGACGATGTCGTAGGAGCCAAGCGGTTCGATGATGTGCGCCTCGACCGGCAGATAACCGTCCGCCGGCTCGCGCGAGACCATCACGCCTTCGGGGCGGATGCCGAGCGCAAGGCGGTCCTGCCCGACGTTCGCGGCGTCAAGCTGGCCGACCAGTTCGGCCGGGAAAACGAACCCTTCCGCGGCCCCATCGACGGTGACCCTGGCGCCGGAGCCGTTCATCGTCACCGCCGCATTGGCAACGTTCATCACCGGCGAGCCAACGAATTGCGCGACGAACAGATTGGCCGGGTGCTTATACACTTCCGATGGGCTGCCCACCTGCTGCAGAACGCCCTCATGCATAATGACGATGCGGTCGGCAAGGCTCATCGCCTCGATCTGGTCGTGGGTGACGTAGATGGTGGTCGAGCCCTGCTTGATGTGCAGCCGCTTGATCTCCGCGCGCATCTCCTCACGCAGCTTGGCGTCGAGCGCGCCGATCGGCTCGTCCATCAGCATCGCCTTCGGCCGCCGCACCAGCGCCCGGCCGATTGCTACGCGCTGCATGTCGCCACCCGACAGCGCCGACGGCTTCTTGCCGAGCAGATCGTTGATCTGCAGCACTTTGGCGACCGAGCGCACCTCGCCGTCGATCTCCGCCTTGCTCTTGCGCATGGCCCGCAACGGAAAAGCGATGTTCTCGTAGACGCTCATATGCGGATAGAGCGAGAACGACTGGAAAACCATGGCGATGTCGCGGTCGGCAGCCTTGAGATGCTGGACCGGCTTGCCGTCGATGAGGACATCGCCGCCGTCGATCGTCTCCAGCCCGGCGATTGCGCGAAGCGTCGTCGTCTTGCCGCAGCCCGACTGGCCGAGCAGCACGATGAACTCGTTGTCGTCGATCTTGAGATTGAGGTCCTTGATGACCTGGACGGCGCCAAAGAATTTCTGGACGCCACGAAGCTCGATCTGGGTCATGCCTGACCTTCTTTTTCCGGTGCGCCGGTCGCCTTCGGCTCCTGCCTTGGACCGACCCAGCCCGTGATCATGAACGTCAGCAGCCCGACAATGATGATCGTCAGCCCGTAGCGGTGCAGAAAGAGGTTCCACGGCTGGCAGAGCGCGATGATGCCGAGCACCATCACGATCTCGGCTGTGCGCTGGATTGTAGCATGGCGGATCATTTGCGGATCGCTCCGAAGGACATGCCGCGCAGGAGGTGGTTGCGCAACAGGAAGGTGAAGATGGCGACCGGCAGCAGGAACAGGAAGGTGCCGGCGGCGATGACCGTCCAGTCGGGCAGGCCGGAACCGACCTGGCTTGGAATGAACGGCGGCGCCGTCTGGGCGCGGCGGTTGGTCATGATCAGCGCGAAGGCATATTCGTTCCACGCGGTGATGAAGCAGAACACGGCGGTGGCGGCGATGCCGGTGGCCGCTTCCGGCAGCACGATCTTGAAGAAGGCCTCCATGCGCGTATAGCCGTCGACGAGCGCCGCCTCCTCATACTCCTTCGGAATTTCGTCCATGAACCCCTTCATCAGCCATACGGAGAAGCTGAGGTTGAAGGCGGTGTAGAGGATGATCAGGCCCCAATGCGTGTCGTTGAGGCCGACGACCCGGTACATCAGGAACATCGGGATCGCCACTACCACCGGCGGCAGCATGCGCGTCGACAGGATGAAGAAGAGCAGGTCCTGTTCCCCCTTTATCTTGAAGCGCGAGAACCCGTAAGCCGTGAAGGTGCCCATGCCGACGGCGAGGATCGTCGAGGTGATGGCGACGATCAGCGAATTCATGAAGCGGCTCGGATAGCCGGACCACTGCACCTCGCCCCTGCCCGAGCGCACCACCTTCTCGCCGCCGTCAAACACCAGCCGCTCCCACCACGGGGCGGCGGCATATTGTTCCGGCGTCGGCGCTGTGCGCAGTTGCGAGCGCTTGGTGAACAGCTTGACGAAGGGCGATATCTCCGGCTGGAAGACCACCGTCGGCGGGATGGTGGTGGCGAGGTTGCGCGGCTTGAACGCCGTCGAGGCTATCCAGTAGATCGGCGCCAGGAAGATGATCGTGACGATCAGCACGCCGACGATGGCGAGCTTGTTGAGCGAACGCTCGGCAGAGGTGGTGACAGCGGCCATGTTAGCGCTCCTTCACCTTGTTCAGGTATTTGACGTAGATGTTGGTGATCGCCAGGATCATGATCAGCACGATGTAGGCGAGCGCGCAGGAGCGCCCGGTCTGCCATTCCTGGAACGCCATCTTGTAGAGCCGGATCGAGATCACCTCGGTGGTCGGCTGGCTGGTCAGGATGTAGGCGAGATCGAATGTCTTGAACGCCTCCATGGTGCGAAAGATGATCGCGATCATCAGGATCGGCGCGACCAGGGGCAGGGTAATGCGAAAGAAGGTATAGAACGACCCGGCGCGGTCGATCGCGGCCGCCTCGTAGAGGTGCTTCGGCACTGCAGACAGGCCGGCAAGCGACAGCAGCATGACGAAGGGCGACCACATCCAGATGTCGGTGATGGCAACCGCGTAGAGCGCCATGTCGGGGTTGGACAGCCACTCGAAGGAGCCGAGGCCAAGCGTATAGTTGATGATGCCAAAGGACGGATCGTAGAGCAGTTTCCAGAACAGGCCGACGACAGCCATCGACAGCATCATTGGCAACAGCAGCAGTGTCGTCAGCAGGCCCTTCAACGGGATATCGCGATTGAGCAGCAACGCCACGCCGAAGCCGACGATGACTTGGCCGACCACGGAGACGATGACATATTTGGCGGTGATGGCGAAATTCGACCAAATGAACGGGTCGTTGAGCAGCTCGCGGTAATTCTGCAGTCCGACGAAATTGGCCGCCGCGGGGCTCGACGCGCGAAAGTCGGTGAACGAATAGCCAAGCGAATAGAGCAGTGGAAAGATGTTGAAGACGATCAGGAAAACGATCGTCGGAATGATGAAGAGATTGCGGATCGTAAGGTCGCTCATGCCGCGGGCGGCGGAGCGCGAGTTGGGATCCAGCGTGGTCATGACTGCAGTGGCCAAGGCCCGTTCCTTCCTTGTCCGGAAAAGAAAACGGAAGGGGCGGCTCCCGCCCCCTCCGAGCGTTAGTGCCGTTTACTTCACGCGGTTGTATTTCTTGAACGTCGCGTTCCAATCCGCGGCGAGCGCATCGAGCACTTCCTTGGCCGTGCCCTGATTGCCGGTGATGTAGGGATAGACGCGTTGGTTCATCTGGATGAGCAGCTCGGCATATTCCGGCGTCGCCCAGAAGTCCTTCACCTTGAACATGGTTTCGTAGAAGGCCTTGTTGTATGGCGTGGCGTTCTGGAATTCAGGCGACTCGAGCACTTTGGCACTTGCCGTGTAACCGCCGAGTTCCGCCCATTTCTTCTGCGTCTCGTCCTTGATGAACCATTCCAGGAACTTCATCGCCTCTTCCTGATTCTGCGAATAGGAGACGACGGAGATGCCCTGGCCGCCGAGCGCGGCGAACTGATCGCCGTTCGGTCCAGGAGGGTTGGCGAAGAAGCCGGTGGCCTTGGCATTCGGGTTGGAGGCTTCGTTGATGAGCGCCGGGAAGAAAGCGAAGTAGTTCATGCTCATCGCCGCCAGGTTCTCGGTGATCGCCTGGTTGTCCTCGATGAAGAAGCTCTTGGCCCAACCAGGAGGGGTGAAGGAATAGAGCTCCTTGTAGGCCTCGAGCGCCTTGACGTTCTGCTCGGAGTTGATGATCCCGTCGACCTTGTAAGTGGCATAGTCGCCAAGCTCGCCGCCGAAGGAGAAGATGGCGTTCTCGACGCCCATCACCAGAGCGTCGTAGGAGTTATCGGTATAGATGGCGACGCCGTAGCGCTTCTCGTCGGGACGGTGGAAGAATTCGGCGATGTCGCGTAGCTGCTTCCAGTCCTTCGGCACGCCGAGATCGTAGCCGTACTTGGCTTTGAAGGCCTCCATCTCCTTCGGATCTTCGAACCAGTCCTTGCGATAGGACCAGCCGACCGCGTCGCCCTCGGCCGGAATCGACCAGTATTTGCCGGAGTTGGATGGATATTCGGCGTAGTATTTCACCGTCGCCGGCGCCATCACTTCCTTCAGATTGTGCTTGTTGAAGAAGTCAGTGAGGTCGACATAGTGACCGGCCTCGGAGGCGGCGCCGATCCACTGGGAATCGCCGACGACCATGTCGTAGGCGCTGCCCTTGGCGTTGAATTCGGTGAACGCCTTGGTCTGGAAATCCCCCCACGGCGTCGTCTCGACCGTGACCTTCACGCCGCTCTCGGCCTCGTAAAGGTTGACCAGTTCCTGCAAATAGTTCGCCGGATCCCATTCAGCCCAGAATATGGTGAGTTCCTTATCCTGCGCGTAGACGGACGTTCCGCAGGCGAGCACTAAGCCGATACCAGCAAGCATGCTGGTCATTGTCTTGCGCATGATGATTTCCTCCCTTGTGCGCATTCTACCGTATCATCCGAGCCGGCGGCGAGGCCGGCCCTGGTAGTTCCTTCCGTGATGGCGCCGTTCCGGTTTTCGAGCCTCCTCGCCCAACCGGAAATGGATCGCAGCCTCACTTTTGACCCGCTATATCGTCCTGATCTGGTATTACCAATTTCGGACGCGCGTCAAGCTCTTTCTTGGACGATGGCAGGGCCTCAGACAAGCAGATTCCAGCAACATCTGTCTGTTTTTCTTAAATTTTCCTACTCGTTGATACGCGAGACCCTTGTTCGCGCTACGAAACGCCGACTATTGTCAGTAGTAGGCATCCCCATCTGGTCGAACCAGATCGATACTATTCCGCAGCTGTCGCCGGCGCAGGTCTGTTTCCTCCAGCCATCGATTCCATCACTGCAGCCCGCACCAGCGCGCCGGCTGCCCATTGCGCTACCGACATCATCTTGCGGCTGTCCAGTCCCCATATATCCTTCAGCACGATCAGCACTTCGACGCCGAAGATCAGCGACAGGGCCTGTGCCAGGCGCTTGAATTCGCGTGGCGGCAGCCGGTGCTTGAGCGGTGCGATCGCGTCTTTGAGCAGATCGATGCGATGGCCGCGCGTGAAGGCCGGCTCGCCGTCGAGTGTGCCGGCCTGCCGCCGCGCCCACTGGTCGAGCGACAGCTTCAGCGCCGCCTTGAACGTCGCCTCGAAGGCTTCGATGCGTGGCATGGCCGTGTCGAACAGTTCGACGACGCGGCGCTCGGGATCGGCCGAGGTCGATTTCCAGGTGAGGATCGGCCCCAGCCCTTCGTCGACCACCGCCTGCACCAGCGCCGCCTGGCTTGGAAAGTACCGATACGCGGTGGCGCGGGAGACTTCCGCCGCTTCGGCGACCTCGCTGACCGAGGGCGTGGCGCCCGCCTGCATCAGCCTTGTCGCCGTCTCCAGCATCAACCGCCTTGTGCGGGCGCGCGGCCCGCGCGCCGCTCCAGAACCGGCATCGTCGGGCACTGCCGCTGGTTGACGTGAGACATTCATGTCAATATGATACGGACGTCTCAAAAAATTGCAATGGCCTTTCGCGCTGCCGAACGGCCGGGGCAAAAAAGCGGCCGGCAACTACGCCGAGTGCGCCTTGAACCGGGGAAACGCAATGAAGCGCGTCTATGTGGTGGGCACCGCCGACACCAAGGGTGAGGAACTCGCCTTTCTGGCCGATGCGGTCGCAGCCACCGGTGCTGCTGTCGCCCGCGTCGACGTCGGAACGCGCAACGCGACCGTGCCGGTCGATGTCTCGGCCGAAGAGGTCGCTGGCAACCATCCCGACGGCAGCACTGCCGTGCTGGGCGTCGACGCCCCCCGCCCCCCCCGGGCGGGGCGAGGGCCACCCCCAACCCCCGGTGTTGCAAAACACCCCCCAAATTTATGTGGGTTTGGGTTTTGCGGGGGCGGGGGGG
>NZ_JBVVQE010000100.1:0-19394 GCF_055811435.1 Mesorhizobium sp. WSM4837 | reverse complement strand
CCTTGTGGGAGAAGGTGGCCGCGAAGCGGCCGGATGAGGGGTGCTCCAGCTTGGCACCAACAGCACTCCGGCCAGCACCCCTCTTCCGTCTTGGCGCTGCGCGCCAATCCACCTTCTCCCACAAGGGGAGAAGGAAGAAGGGCCGGCGCCTACCGCGCATATTTCTTCGCACCGACCACGCAAAGCACGACGGCGGCGGTGACGGCGATCATGGCGGGGCTTACCTGCTCGTGCAGCAGCATTGCCGCCAGGCCGAGGCCGAAGAAAGGCTGCAGAAGCTGCAACTGCCCGACCGCGGCGATGCCGCCTTGCGCCAGCCCGCGATACCAGAACACGAAACCAATCAGCATGCTGAACAGCGAGACATAGGCCAGGCCGATCCAGGCGGCCTTGCCGACGTTTTCGAGCGACGGTGGCATGGTGATGAGCGTCAGCGCCAGCATGACCGGCAGCGACACCACCAGCGCCCATGAGATCACCTGCCAGCCGCCAAGTTTGCGCGACAGCGTGGCGCCTTCCGCATAGCCCAGTCCGCACACGATGATTGCCGCCAGCATCAGCATGTCGCCAAGCGGCGAGGCCGAGACACTTTGGGTCACCGCAAATCCGGCAACCAGGGCGCTGCCAAGACATGAAAACAGCCAGAAGGCCGGTTTGGGGCGATCGCCGCCGCGAATGACGCCGAAGATCGCGGTCGCCAGCGGCAACAGGCCGATGAAGATGATGGAATGGGCCGAGGTGACGTGCTTGAGCGCCAGCGCGGTCAGCAGCGGAAAGCCGACCACGACGCCGAGCGCGACGATGGCCAGCGACAACAGATCCTGCCGTTCCGGACGCTTCTGGCGAAAGACGAGCAGAAGCGCCAGGCCGAGGATGCCTGCCGTGGCAGCGCGGGCGACGGTCAGGAAGGCCGGATCGAAATCCATCACCGCAACCCGCGTTGCCGGAAGCGATCCGCTGAAAATCAGCACGCCAACAAATCCGTTGATCCAGCCGCCCGCCGTCTTGTCCATCGCATGCTCCTGATGTTCTCGCCCTCTATCGGGCCGGACCTATGGCGCCGCCAGAGACAATGAGGTACAGTTTGATGAAACTGTCATGGCAGTTTGAGCAGTACGGATGGACGAGCAGACGACGGCAAATGTGGGCAGCAGGACGCTTGTCGAAAGCGTCATGGCGACGATCAGGCACAGGATCGCCGCGCGCAGCCTGACACCGGGAACACGATTGCCTTCGATCCGGGCTTTCGCGAAAACCATGCAGGTTTCGAAATCCACAGTGGTGGAAGCCTATGAGCGTCTTGCCGCAGAAGGCATCATCCGCTCGCGTCCGGGTTCGGGCTTTTATGCCGCCGGACCGTTGGCTCCCTTGTCGCTGGCCGAGATCGGCCCCAGGCTTGACCGTGCCGTCGATCCGCTCTGGGTTTCGCGCCAGTCGCTGGAAGCCGGCGACGGCGTGCTCAAACCCGGTTGCGGCTGGCTGCCGGCCGCGTGGATGCCGGAGGCCGGATTGCGCCGGGCGCTGCGGACAATGGCACGCGGCGATGATGTCACGCTGACCGATTACGGCACTCCGCTCGGGCTGCCGCCGCTGCGTCATCTGCTCGCCCGGCGCATGGCAGAGCACGGCATCGAGGCGTCTCCCGACCAGATCATGCTGACGGAATCGGGCACCCAGGCCATCGACCTCCTGTGCCGGTTCCTGCTCGAACCGGGCGACACGGTGCTGGTGGACGACCCCTGCTATTTCAACTTCCATGCCCTGTTGCGCGCTCATCGGGCCAAGGTGGTCGGCGTTCCCTATACGCCGTCGGGACCGGATATCGAGCTGTTCGCGCAGGCGCTGGTCGAGCACCGGCCGCGCCTCTACATCACCAATTCCGCGCTTCACAATCCAACGGGTGCAATTCTGTCGCCGGTCGTCGCCCACCGATTGCTCAAGCTCGCCGACCAATCGGATCTGACGATCATCGAAGACGATATCTTTGCCGACTTCGAACACACCCCGGCACCCAGGCTGGCGGCGTTCGACGGTCTTGGTCGCGTGGTCCATATCGGCAGCTTCTCCAAGACGCTTTCGGCGTCGGTGCGCTGCGGCTTCATCGCGGCTCCGCGCGACTGGATGGAAGGGCTGACCGACCTCAAGATCGCCACGTCCTTCGGCAGCGGCAGGCTTGCCTCCGAACTGGTGCTGACGCTGCTGAAGGACGGCAGCTATCGCAAGCACGTCGATTTGCTGCGTACGCGGCTTTCACGCGCCATGGCTGAGACAGGCAGCCGCCTGAAGGCGATCGGCATCATGCCGTGGATCGACCAGCCGACCGGCATGTTCTTGTGGTGCAGACTGCCGGAAGGCGTCGATGCAGCGGAAATAGCCCGCCGCGCCTTGTCGGCCAATGTCGTGCTGGCGCCCGGCAATGCGTTCAGCCTGTCCCAAACCGCCAGCCGTTTCCTGCGCTTCAACGTCGCGCAGTCGGCAGACGAGAGAATTTTCAGGACGCTCGAAGAGGCGATGTCGCATTGATTTTCCCGCACTGTCCCTTCTCCCCTTGTGGGAGAAGGTGGCCTCGCCCACGGGTCTTGCCTCCGGCAAGCCCGAGGACAGGCTCCGCGAGGTCGGATGAGGGGTGTTCCAGCTTGGCACCAACAGCACTCCGGCCAACACCCCTCAACCGTCTCGGCGCTGCGCGCCGATCCACCTTCTCCCACAAGGGGAGAAGGCAAGATGGTGCTTGGCTCTCCTCACGGCCCTGCCCGCCTGCGCCGCCGCTCATAGAGCATGACCAGGGTTTCGGCGGTCAGCGCCGGCTTCTTCTCACCTTCGATCTCAACGATGTTGGCCGCCTTCATCAGATACTGGCCGGGGCCCTTGTCCTCCATGGACAACAGCGTGATCCGCAGCCTGATGCGTGCGCCGGCCCTGACCGGCGCCAGGAACCGCACCTTGTCAAAACCATAGTTGAAGACGGCTTGCGTGTTTTCCGGCACGATGCCCATGTCGAGCGCCAGCGCGCCGATGATCGACAGCGTCAGATAGCCGTGCGCGATGGTGGCGCGGAACGGGCTCTGCCGCTTCGCCCGCTCTGGATCGACATGGATCCATTGGCGGTCGCCGGTGCATTCGGCGAACTGGTCGATGCGGCTCTGGTCGACCGTCGTCCAGTCCGACACGCCAAGCTCCTGCCCTGTCATCGTCCTGAGCTGTTCGTAGGTCGGCGGCGGCCTCAGCCGTATTTGCGTCATTCCTGCTTTCCCGATCGCTTGCCCTGCCTCCGGACCACGAACCGGCCGCCTCTGTCAATTCGCTCGGTGTGTTCCGCCGCGATATCCTCGGCCGGATCGCGCCAGTGCCGGTGTAGAGCTGGCAACAGGATTATCGAGCAAAAGGAACTTTGTGCGCCTCGGCGGGACCAACACCAAGGCTTTCGCCAGCCGGGATGACGACAGAAAAGTCCAGCGGCTTGGGAAACAGCCTACTTCTTGTCGTAGCCGCTGCGGATTTCCTCCATCGCCTCCTTGATGCGCTCGCGCAGGATCTCGACCGATTCGGTGCCGGATTTCCTGGCCAGCTCGGCCACCTCGCCGGCATTCTTCAATGCGGTTTCGAAGGATTTCCTGGCGAACGCCGTTTGCTTGGCCATCAGCTCCCGAGGATCGCCCGGCGCCCTGTAGTCCTGTGCCATGTCGGCGATCTCGTGCAGCGTGTCCTGCAGCATCTCGCGTTGCCTGGAGAGCATCGACGACGCTCCGGCAGCACTTGCCCTGGCCGACTTTTCGAGTGCCTCGAGGTTCTTGCGATGATGGCTGAGGATCGCCTCTACATCGACGTTCGGCAGCTTCAGGTCGCGGCCGAACCTGCCGAACATGTCGATGAAGGTGTCGGATTCCGGTCGCTTTGCCATGGTGGTTTTCCTCTGTTGCTGCGAATTCGGCAGCTGAAGAGAAACAATAGACCAGCGGAGCTTCGCGGTCCATTCGGCCGCGCACACATCGCGCCTCAGCCGACGAGGAACAGCCGTTCCAAAGTGTGGAGCACGACGCCGGCCAGGCCGCCGATGACCATGCCGTTGAAGCGGATATATTGCAGGTCCCTGCCGATGTTCATTTCGATCAGCCTGGTCAGTTGCGCAAGGTCCCAGCGCTTGACCTGATCGGCGATGAATTTCGAGACGCCGCTCTTCTGGCTTTCGACGAACGACGACAGCGCAACGATAAACCCCTGGTTCATGTCGGCCCTGATCTGGGCGTCGCCGGCAAGATGGCGGCCGACCTCGACGAACATGCTGGCGAGATGGGCGCGGATCATCGAATTCGGCGCCTTGGCGTCCTGCTCGATGAACACACTGAGGCTTTCCCACATGTCGCCGGCCAGCGCCTTCAGCTCCGGCCGGGCGAGGAAATCGCGCTTCAGTTTCTCGGCGCGCTTGGCGTATTGCTTGGATGTCCTCAGCCGCTCGACGAAGCTCAGGACAAAACGGTCGAATTCGGCGCGCATCGGGTGGTCGGGATCGGCCCGCACCTCGTCGAGCAGCGAACCGGCCGAGGCGACGATCTTCTTCAGCAGATAGGCGTCGGCGCGAAACAGGTTGAACAGCGACGGCAGCTCCTCGCGGATCTTCTCGCGCATCGTCGCCAGCGCCTGCTCGTCGCTCAGGAAGCGGCCGACCACCTTGGTGAATTCGTCGAACAGTCTTTGGTGGCGGCGATCATCGGTCAGGGCCGACAGCAACTCGGCGGCGAGCGGCGCCAGCGGCACCTTTTCGATCTGCTCCAGCATGCGGCTGCTGACGAAGCCGCGCAGGCCGGATTGCTCGATCGCCGCCAGTGTCTGCGGCACCAGCCGGCCGACGAAATGCGACAGATCGGCGGCGCGGTTGGGGTCGGCAAGCCAGTCGGCAACGAGCGCGGAAAAATCGACCTCGGCAAGCTTTTCGCGCACCGGCTCGGGCGCCAGGAAATTCACCTCGATGAAGCGGCCGAGATTATCGGCGATGCGGTTCTGGTTCTCCGGGATGATCGCGGTGTGCGGGATCGGCAGGCCGAGCGGTCGCCTGAACAGCGCCACCACCGCATACCAGTCGGCCAGCCCGCCGATCGTCGCCGCCTCGGCGAAAGCGGCGACGAAACCCAGCCACGGATAGTGGCCCTCGAACGACTTGGCCACCGCAAAGATGAGGACGCAGAGCGTGAGCGCTGCGGTGGCGACGAATTTTGTGCGCCGAAGCGCCGAAAGCTTGGCCTCCGCGTCGGCATCGAACCGGGCGGATGCCAAAGCCGGTGCTGATTGTGACATGGATGAACTGCTCCTGGTCGATGTCGCGGACTTAACTTAGTGATCCGCCCACCCGAATGCGCGCCATATCAGGGTCGTGGTTTGCACGACCGCCCACATAAACATGATGAAAATATTCAACTATCATGCGGTGCTTGTCTGGAATTATTCCAAGGTATAGGCCATATTAGGGGTTGAGCTATTGCTTCGTGAGGACACTATGCGGCTGACACGCCAGACCAACTACGCCATGCGCATTCTGATGTATTGCGCCGCGAATACCGACCGGCTGAGCCGTATCCCGGAGATCGCTGCCGCCTACTCGGTATCCGAGCTCTTTCTCTTCAAGATCCTGCAGCCTTTGGTCGAGCATGGTCTGGTCGAGACGGTGCGCGGCAGGAACGGCGGCGTCAGGCTCGGCCGGCCGGCCGAATCGATCACCCTATTCGACGTCGTGCGCGTGACCGAAGAGAGCTTCGCCATGGCCGAATGCTTCGAGAACGACGCCGCCGAATGTCCGCTGGTCGACAGTTGCGCACTGAATTCGTCGCTGCGCGAGGCGCTCAACGCCTTCTTCGCCGTGCTCGAGCGCTATACGATCGCCGACATGGTGGCAGCGCGCCCGAATGTGCGCCACCTGCTCGGCATCGACATGCTGGTGCAAAGGGCGCCGGCCGCTTGAGTCGGGTCGAGCCATAGCCGACAGCGCTTGCGCTGCCCCTCACCTGCCTGCCGGCATCCTCTCCCCGTATAGTGACGGGGAGAGGATGCCTTCATCGACGATTTCGTCATTCTCCATCGTTGCAAGATGGCCGCCGAGGCTGCGGCCAGCCCCTTCTCCCCGTCACTATACGGGGAGAAGTGCCCGGCAGGGCGATGAGGGGCAGCGCCGACCCTTGCAAGTTGGAACGCGTTGGTTGCAGCCCGGCTGACCATCAGACCAGCCTTACGCCGCTGACTGCGGCAGGACGAACGGCATGTCTCCGGCCGGCAGCACGCCGACCCGCAGCCGGCAATCGAATACTTTTTCGATCAGATCGTCGCTGAGCACGTCCTGCGGTGAGCCGGTGGCGGCAAGCCTGCCGCGGTGCATGACGAAGATCCGGTCGGCATACATCGCCGTCAAGTTGAGGTCATGCAGGATCGCGACAACGCCGCCGCCCCGCCTGGCGAAATCGCGGGCGATGTTCATGATGATCAATTGGTGCTTGATGTCGAGGCTGGAAACCGGCTCGTCGAGGAAGAGATAGCGCGGTTTGCCGTCGAGGACCGGCGCCCAGACCTGGCAGAGCACACGGGCCAACTGCACGCGCTGCTGCTCGCCGCCCGAAAGCTCCTGGTAGAAACGGCCGGCAAAGCCGTCGAGATCGACGCGCGACAGCGCCCGTTCGGGCAGGCGCTCGTCCTCGCCGGGCAGCGCGCCCGAGCGCCCGCCGAGCAGGCCAAGCCTAACGATCTCGCGCACCGTGAACGGAGACGACAGCGTCGTCGCCTGCGGCAGCACGGCGCGCAGCATGGCGGCCTCGACCGGCTTCATCACCGACAGGTCGCGACCGTTGATGGTGACCTCTCCCGAATAGGCAAGATCGCCGGACAGCGCCCTCAGGAAGGTCGTCTTGCCCGAACCGTTGGGACCGACGATGGCCGCGATCTCACCGGGCCGCATCTCGAAATCGACATTGGCGACGATGCCCTTGCCGCCGATCGCCACCGAGACATCCCGCGCTTCTATCATGAAAACCCTCTCACAGGCCCCCCTCTCATAGGTCGATAACCCCACGCTTGCGCAGCAGGATCCAGAGGAAGAACGGGGCGCCGGCGATCGCGGTGACGATGCCGATCGGCAGCTCCGCCGGCGCCACGATGGTGCGGGCGACGGCATCGGCCAGCAGCAGCAGGCAGGCGCCAAGCAGGGCCGAGGCCGGCAGCAGATAACGATTGTCCGGGCCGATGGCCAGGCGCAGCAGATGCGGCACGACGATGCCGACAAAGCCGATGCCGCCGCTGACGGCGACAGACGCCCCGACCGCCGCCGAGACGCCGATGATGGCCGTGTATTTCAGCCGCTGAACCGGAATGCCGAGATGGCCGGCGGTGGCTTCGCCCAGCGCCAGCGCGTTGAGGCCGCGCGCCAGGAACGGCATCGCCGCCAACGCCAGCACGATCACCGGCCCAACGGAGCCGATTTTCTGCCAGGTCGCGCCGGCGAGCGAGCCGAGCTGCCAAAAAGTCAGGTCGCGCAACTGCCGGTCGTCGGCCATGAAGATCAGGATACCAGTCAGCGCCATGGCAAGGGCCGCCAGCGCGATGCCGGCAAGAAGCATGGTGGCGACCGAGGTTTGGCCGCGCCGGGTGGCCACCTGATAAAGCACCAATGTCGTCGCCAGCCCGCCGCAGAACGCCGCCAGCGGCAGAGCGAGTGTGCCCAGCATCGAAGTTATCGGCGCCAGCACTGTGGCGCCAAGCACGATGACGGACACCGCGCCGAGGCTCGCTCCGGCCGAAACGCCGATGAGACCGGGGTCTGCCAGCGGGTTGCGGAACAGCCCTTGCATCACCGCGCCGGAGACGGCCAGCGCTGCGCCGATCAGCACACCGAGCGTGACGCGCGGCAGGCGGATGTCGTAGACGATCAGGCGGTCGCGCGCGCTCAGCGCCTCGTTGGCGGGTGCTGCACCCAACAGCCAGTCGCCGACGACGCTGACGGCCGAGGCATCGGATGCGCCTGATGTCAGCGAAAACAGCACGGCAACGGCAAGTCCGAGGCACAAAGCCAGGATGGCGATGCGCGCGCGCCCCGAGCGGTCGCCGTCGGATGCTGTCGCCATAGTGCTCGAACCAGCGATCGATTGATCCACCATCGGGCGCCCGATCAGTCCGCGGCCTGCCCGCCGTAGAGCGAGGCGGCAAGGTCGCGGATGACGTCGGCGGTGCGCGGCCCGAAGCCGAGCAGATAACCGCCATCCATGCGGACCACCTTGCGCGCCGCACCCGCTGGAGTCGACAAAATGGACGGGTTCGCGAACAATTCGTCGTCCGATACGCCGGGACCGGCGTTGTTCATCATCAGGATCACGTCGGGCCTGGCGTTGATGACAGCCTCGTCGGACAGTTGCTTGTAGCCGGTGAAGCCGTCGACCGCGTTGACACCGCCCGAAAGCTTGATGATGCCGTCGGCGGCGCTGTTGCTGCCGGAAGCGAGGATCTTGCCGCCCTGCATCGACAGCACGAACAGGACGCGTTTGCGGTCCTTGATCGAAGCGGTCTGCTTTTCGGCGGCCTTCAGCTTGGCATCGATCTCGGCTGCCAGCGCATCGGCCTTGGTGTCGGCGCCAAGCGCCTTGCCGACGATGCGGATCTTCTCGAGAATGCCTTCGTGGTCGTAGTGCTCGGGCACCTCGATGAACGGGATGCTCGTCTTCTTCAGCACATCGACGGTTTCCTTCGGCCCGCTGCCGTGCAGTGCCAGGATGCCCGACGGATTGACCGACAGCACGCCTTCCGGCGACAGCTGGCGCATGTAGCCGACGTCAGGCAGCTTGAGCGCCGCCTCGGGATATCGGCTGGTCGAATCGCGAGCGACCAGCCGGTCCTGCTCGCCGAGGGCAAAGACGATCTCGGTGATCGAACCGCCAATGGCCGCTATCTTCGACGGGTCCGCAAAAACCTCCGTGCCTTCGGCAGCGCGGGCCGGCAGCGCGAAGGCCATGCAAAGGCACATCGTGGCCCCAAGCGCCATTCCAAAAACACGCGCCCGTTCAAGCAAAGCAGCCATTGTGGTTGTCCTCAGGCTGCGGTCGGGCTTGGAATGCGCGGCAGGTTCTCTGTCAGAAACCGCCAGTCCTCGCGCTCGCTTTCGCCTTCGTGGCGCTTGCCGAAGAACTGGATGATCATCTTGCCGTCGGCGCCATAGGCCTCGAGAGACGTGACATGGCCATCCTTGGTCGGCTTGCGCACAGCCCAGACCTCTTGGATGTGGTCGGTCCGCAGATGCAGGTGGAAGGTCTCGTCCAGCACGTTGATCCACGGCCCCATCGGCTTGATCGACTTGATGGGGCCCGAATGGATCTGGATGCAGCCGCGATTGCCGACAAAGCACATGATCGGCATCTCGCCCTCGGCGGCATGATGGAACATGGCGCTGACGGAATCGTTGTCGAGCAGCCAGGCATAATCCTGGCCAACCATGCGCAGCGCCTGGCGGCGGTCGAGCTTCAGCGTCTTCAGCATGCCGAAGAACTGATGCACGTCGGTCAGCCGGCTCCAGCGGTCGCGCAGATCGTCGACATCAGCGGAAGCGGCGGAAGCCTCGGCCTTGCTTTCAGGCCCGGCTTCTGAAATCGACCCTTCCTCTGAAATCGCGACACTCGACTCCTGGTTCGGCGATTCCAACTCAGCCACCAGCTTCTGATAGGCATAGAGGTTGGACGCTGGCCGCAGATGCACCTTGTGCACCGCCTCGCCTGCCGCATCGAAGAACTGCAGGCTGCGCCTGATATCGCCGCCGTCGCGCTTTTCGACGGCAAAGCCGTGCGCCCAGGCTTTCGGGAAGATGCGCAGGTCGATGTTCTCGCCGAGCACCATGGCATTGTGGTTGCCGGTCACGACCTTGTCGTAGACGCCGATCTTCTCGTGCACGGCGCTTTCATTGCGCGTCAGCGCCATGACCTCGCCGACGGCCTCGAGGCCGGTCAAAAGATCGTTGACGCGCGGCTCGACGCGGAGGACGCCGTCGCCGCAATGCGCGGCGACCAGCTCGGCCTCCGAAATGCCAAGCTGGGCGGCGAGATCGCGCTCGCGCGTCTTCGGATTGTCTGCCCGCGCCCGCCGGATCTCGTGCGGCGCGGGCCTTACGCGCTGGTCCATATTTTTATTACCTACTTGTTGAGGATGAGCTTGCCCTGGCGGGTGATTTTTAGCCGGTAGAGCGCTCCGTGATGCTCGATACCGATCTCGTGCTCGCCCTGGAACAGCGCGTTGCTGGACAGGGTCCTCACCGTCAACGGCACCCGATCGAAACGAGCCGAATTGTCGTCGGAACGGCGAACGCGATCGCGAAAGTCACTGGACCGAAAGTCATTGGGCCGAAAGTCTTTGGGATTGTGCGTGTTCATCTGGTTCGATCCCTTTCTCGAGCCGGGCCTGGTCGGCTGGCGCGGCGCTGCGTGAAATGCCGATTCATTTCTTGACTTTAACACTCATGTTTACTAGTCAGTGCAATACCGGACTAGATGAGTCAAGATTTAAGAAGCCGGACACAACGAAAAATGCCGGCGCATCAAGCCGGCCAGCATCGAACCAGGATTTTTGGAGTTGGGGCATGGGGTTGGGGAATTGGGGACGGCTGGGTCTGGCGAATAGCAGCCCAGATCCGGGGCATAGAGGTCCGGCGCATCGATCGATGGCAAAGGGCACGGCAGCATTGCTGGCGGGTGCTGCGGCGATCGCGCTGCTCACCCCGTCGGCCCATGCTCAGTCGGCCAATGCCCAACAGGCCGCCCAAACTGCAACAGATCAGCAGCAGGCCGAACAGGCGCAGACGCCTGAACAGCCGGCCGCGGCAGGCGCAACGCTGCTCGACCAGATCCTGGTCGTCAGCCGCACCGGCGAGACGGCGATCGATTCCCTGGCTTCGGTCAGCCATGTCGATCAGGAGCAATTGCAACGCCGCATGGCGACGACGCCCAACGACATGCTGTTGGGTGTGCCGGGTGTAGCGGTCCAGGCCGACGCAAGGCGCGTCTCCTCCAGCATCAACATCCGTGGCTTGCAGGATTTCGGCCGCGTCGCGGTCATCGTCGACGGTGCGCGGCAGAATTTCCAGCGCTCCGACCACGGCCCGCAATCGACCTTCTATATCGACCCGGAACTCATCAAATCCGTCGACGTCATTCGCGGCCCGGTCGCCAACACCTATGGCTCGGGCGCCATTGGCGGCGTCGTCCTGTTCGAGACCAAGGACGCGGACGACTATCTTCGCGACGGCGAGACATGGGCGGCGTCCGCGACCGGGCGCTATGAGAGCAACGGCGAAGGCTGGACGACCAGCGCTGCCGGCGCCTACCGTTTCAACGAAAACTGGGATGTCCTCGGCAACATCGTCTATCGCGACTATGACGACTACAAGGATGGCGGCGGCGATACGGTCGACGGCACCGGCTTCGACGTCTTGAGCGGCCTTTTGAAGACAACCATCCGCCCCAGCGAAAACAGCGAACTGAAGCTGGGCTGGAATGGCACGAGCGACGGCTGGAACGAGGTCAGCGGCGGCACGCCGGTGAATGACGTCGACCTCGAGGCGAATACCTTCACGGCGCGCTACAACATCACCGATGAGGACAAGAGCTGGCTCGATCTCCACGTCAACGCCTCCTACAACAAGACCAACATGGAGATGACGAGCCTGGTTGCGCAAAACCGCTTTGATCCGGTCACCGGTCTTCCCATCGTCCTGCCGGCGGGCTCGATGTCGACTTTCGATGTCGGAACTTCGGGCATCGACATCTGGAACACCTCGCGGTTCGAGACCGCCGGCATTGCGCACGAACTGACCTATGGCGGCGACTGGGTTGGCGACGATGTCGAGACGGGTGGCGCCGCAGGCGGCGCCAGTTTCTATACCCCTTCGGGCAAGCGAAACGTTTCCGGCGCCTACATCCAGGACAAGCTCACCTGGGACTGGCTCGAAATCATCGCCGGGCTGCGTTACGACAGCTACAAGCTCGAAAGCGATGTCGGCGAAACCTCCGGCGACCGGCTGTCGCCGCGCATCACCGTCGGCGTCTCGCCGTTCGAAACCGCCAGCCTTGCGGGACTGCAATTCTACGGCACCTATGCCGAGGGATATCGCTCCCCGTCGCTGTCGGAAACCCTCATCAGCGGCAATCATCCGGCAGGCGTCAGCTTTCCCTTCCTCCCCAATCCCGATCTGAAGCCTGAAACCGGCAAGACCGTCGAATTCGGTGTCAACTACAAGCACGACGACATCGTCGAGGCCGGCGACGCGTTTCGTTTCAAGGCGGCCTACTTCAACAACGATGTCGACGACTACATCAAAGGCGTCACCCTGTCGGCCTTCGACCCGACCAGCGGCTGCCCGTTCGGCCCCGGCATCCCGATCTGCTTCCAGTACCAGAACTTTGCAGAAGCCAGGATCCGCGGCTTTGAAATGGAAGCCGTCTATGACGCCGGCTG
Source organism: Mesorhizobium sp. WSM4837 (assembly GCF_055811435.1). Taxonomy (NCBI): domain Bacteria; kingdom Pseudomonadati; phylum Pseudomonadota; class Alphaproteobacteria; order Hyphomicrobiales; family Phyllobacteriaceae; genus Mesorhizobium; species Mesorhizobium sp. WSM4837. The sequence goes on along the minus strand of NZ_JBVVQE010000100.1, from coordinate 6,929 downwards.
GGGTTTCGCCGGGCTTTCCGCGTCGATCATCGATGGCCACACCATCTCCTACGACGGCGAGCGGGCAGACCTTGTCACCGTCCCCTCTTCGCAGGTCACCGGGCAACTCGGCTTCCGCTTTCTGGAGGACAAGCTGACCGTCGGCGGCGAGGTGCAGTATAATGGCAGGCCGAAGGGCAATCCGGTGGCCAGGGACTACACGCTGGTCAACGTCTTCGCCAGCTACCAGGCGACCGACAATCTCAAGGTCGATTTTCGCGCTGACAATTTGTTCGGCGTCAAATACACCAACCCGTTGAATGCACCCGCCACTGTTGTAGTTTACGAGCCTGGCGTCACGCTGAAGCTGGCGGCGACAATGCGATTTGGAGGCTGACGACAATGACAAGCTTGACGGCATCGCTTCGCCTGCTGACCTCGGTGCTGGCCATGCCGCTTGCGATGGGTCCGGCGTGGGCGCAACAGGCTGCGCCGGCCCCTGCTCTCACGCTTGAGCTTAATGGCGCGCAGGCCTCCGAAAAAGGCTGCCGTCTGACGTTCGTGGTCAACAACACGCTCGGCGCCGACCTCTCGAAGGCAGCGTTCGAGATCGCGCTGTTCAACGAGGCCGGCGTCGTCGACCGGCTGACGGTGCTCGACTTCAAGGACCTGCCGGCGGGCAAGACCAAGGTGACGCGTTTCGATCTTGCCGGCGCCGACTGCGCCAAGGTCAGCCGCGTGCTGATCAACAGCTCGACCGAATGCGCCGGCACCGGCATCAAGCCGGACGCTTGCATGCGCGGACTGAAGACCGAGACCAAGACCGGCATCGCCTTCGGGGTCTGAGAAGGCAGACTGGAAGCGGGTACGAAGCCGGCCTGTTGCCGCCAGGGCAAATGATGTTGATTTGACAAGTCCGCGCCGGTTGCGGCAGGTCTCGCCGCGAGCCATGCAGAACATCAGTCCCCTCCCCGACGCCGATGGCGAACTGGCGCTTGCGCCGACCGGACCGCTTGCGCCGGCCCGACCGTCAGCCATGAGCCGCAATTGGACGGCGGCGATCGTCGCCTCCTGCCTGTTTCATGCGGCGGTGGCGGCCGCTTTTCTCATCGCACCTGCCGGCAGGTTTGATGCCGGGGACGCAATCGAGATGGAAGGCGCCGATCGAACCGGCGCCGACGTGGTCGGCAGCGACTTGAATGGTAAGGTGCCGGGCGCGATGAACGTCACCCTGGTGCCCGACCCGCGGCCGGCCAAGCCTGAGGTCAAGCCCCAGCTCAAGCCAGAGCCGCCTGCCGACCGGCCCACCGGTGACCGGCCGATCAGGGAAATGGCCACGCAGCCGCCCGCGCCCTTGCCGCAGATTGTCGAGCAACCCACTGCCGCGCCAGACATGATGGCCGACAGCCCGCGGCTGGACGAGCAGCGCGTGGCTCCGAAGATCGAAACGCCGGCAGAGCCGGCTGCTCCGGCGCAAAGCGCCGAGGTGCCTCCTGCCGATGTCGGACAGCCGCCGATCCCGACGCCAAGGCCGAGCCCGACATCAGGTCCTGTCGGAGCCGGCGAAACCAACGAGGCCCGCGGCGCCGCCGATGGCGAGGAACGCGACGCGGTGGCTTCCAGCAAGGGCAATGAGCAGGCAGCGGCAGGCAATGCGATCGAATCCGGCTACAGCGGTGAAGTCCAGAAGAAGCTTGCCCGCGCCAACCGTCATGTTTCGAAAGCGATACAGGCGAGCGCTCGCAACAATGCCAGGGTCGTTTTCGTTGTCATGGCCGACGGCAGCATCAGCGACATACAGCTAGCCGAAAGCTCAGGTTCTGCGGAGCTTGATCAATTCGCTTTGACACTGGTGCGCAAGCAAGCGCCTTTCCCTCCCATTCCAACCGAAACCGGCAAGTCAAGCTGGGTGTTTAAAGCGCGGATTGGTCCATTTTAACAGCCTGCGCCTCATCGTTTCAGGGCACCACCATCACAATTCACCAATCGCGAAAGGATCGCCAATGTACATCGCCATGAACCGCTTCAAGGTCCAGAACGGCTCCGAGGAGGCCTTCGAGGACGTTTGGAAGAACCGTGATTCAAGCCTTTCGGAGATGAAAGGGTTCAGGCAATTTCATCTGCTGCGCGGTCCGGTCAACGAGGCCGAAGGCTACACGCTGTTTGCCTCGCACACCGTGTGGGCGAGCCATGAGGATTTCGTCGCCTGGACCAAATCCGAGAACTTCCGCGCCGCGCACCGCAACGCCGGCTCCACCAAGGTGCACTATCTCGGCCATCCGCAGTTCGAGGGCTTTTCGGTCGTCGAGGGCGCGTGAGTAGTCTCCGACCCATGGCTCCCTTGGGCTTTTGCCGATCGGCGCCTGACGAATAGGGCGCCGTCGGCGAAGCTGCCAATCTCCCCCCTTGTGGGGGAGATGCCCGGCAGGGCAGAGGGGGGCGCTGTCCCGCCGGCCTGCTGATCAAAGGCATGCCTGCTCCTACCATCACTCTTTTCGCAGAACTTGACGCGCACAAGTCGATCAATTTCAGACCGCAACCTTCGGCGCATGGCGGGCAGAAAAAAGCAAAGCCGGCGATCCTTCACGCCCCCCTCTGTCCTGCCGGACATCTCCCCCACGAGGGGGGAGATCGGCCGTCATCTCGGCCTTCGCCAATCGTGGGAACGCAGGAAAGCCCCGGCCGACCCTTACGCCGCGGCCAGCAGGCTGGCGTTGCCGCCGGCGGCCGTAGTGTCGACGCAGACGGCGCGCTCATGCGCATAGGCGGCCGGGTTGAGCATTTCGCTGACCAGCGGCACGATCGGGCCGGCGCGATCGGCGATCACCTTGCGCACGATGCGAGCGGCCTCGGGCGTGCCGGAAAAGGCAACGACGTCGACACGCAGCGCGCGTGCCTCGACCGGGTCAGGCCGGCCGTCGATGGCCGCCAGCGGCAGGCCCTTGCCGGTCAGTGATGACAGTGCTGCCGGCGCACCCGGCGCGACGGCCAGCACCGCATTGCCGGCGGCGAGCGCCTGGATGGTCTGGGCAAGCAGCGTGTCGGCGTCCGGTCCCAGGCAGAGCACGCGGCCGCGCGGCGACAGCGACAGCGTGTTGGCCTCGCCGGTCGGCCCGGGCAAATCGACCTGGCCGAAATCGATGCGTGCGGCAGCACCGATGGCCGCGGCACCCTTGCCGCGCAAATGCTTCCTCAGCACGGCAACGCGGTCCGCCCGCGTCGACCAGCCGCCAAGCGTCGGGTCCGGCAGATTGTCGGCAAGTTCGGTCGCCGTCACCTTGCGGCCGTCAAGAACAGGCGTGCCCGCCTGCGGCCCCTTGCGGAACCGCCTGAGATAGTGCGGCCCGCCGGCCTTCGGTCCGGTGCCGGAAAGTCCTTCGCCGCCGAACGGCTGCGAGCCGACCACGGCGCCGATCTGGTTGCGGTTGACATAGATGTTGCCGGCATGGATGCCGTCGACGAAATGCTGGGCGCGGCCTTCGATGCGGGTGTGCAGGCCGAAGGTCAGGCCATAACCCTTGCGGTTGATCGCGGCGATGACCCCGTCGATATCGTCGGCGTCGAAGCTGGCGACATGCAGCACCGGCCCGAACACCTCGCGCTCGATGTCCTCGATGCCCTTGACCCGAAACACATGCGGCGCCACGAAGCGGCCATCCTTCGGCGCTTCGAGATTGGCGATCAGCCGGCCCTGCAGGCCCATCTCAGTGCAATAGTCGCGGATCGATTTTTGTGCCTCCTCGTCGATGACCGGCCCGACATCGGTCGAGATCCGCCAGGGATCGCCGAGGCTGAGCGCTTCCATCGCGCCTTTCAGCATGTCCAGCATCTTCTTCTCGACGTCCTTCTGCACGTAGAGCACGCGCAGCGCCGAGCAGCGCTGGCCGGCGCTCTGGAAGGCCGAGGCCAGGATGTCGCGCACCGCCTGCTCGGGCAGCGCAGTGGAATCGACGATCATCGCATTCAACCCGCCGGTCTCGGCGATCAGCATGGCGTCGGGCGCGGCAGTCTCGGCCAGCTGCTTTTCGATCAGCTTGGCGACCTCGGTCGAGCCGGTGAAGCAGACGCCGGCAATGCGCGGATCGGCGGTCAGCGGGCCGCCGACCGAGGGGCCGTCGCCGGGCAGAAGCTGGATGACGTCTTCCGGCACGCCGGCTTCGCGCAGCAATTCGACGGCGCGGAAGGCAATCAGCGGCGTTTGCTCGGCCGGCTTGGCGATGACCGAATTGCCGGTGACGAGTGCTGCCGCAATCTGGCCGGTGAAGATGGCGAGCGGAAAGTTCCATGGCGAGATGCACGCGATCACGCCGCGCGCCTCGGTTCCCGTTTCGGCATTGGCCGCCTCCGTCGCGTAATAGCGCAGGAAATCGACCGCCTCGCGCACTTCGGCGACGCCGTCGGCCAGCGATTTGCCGGCCTCGCGTGTGGCGAGCGCGAAGAATTCGATGGCGTTGGCCTCATAGAGGTCGGCCGCGCGGTTGAGGATGGCGGCGCGCTCGGCGACGGCGCGCTTCGCCCAAGCCGGTTGCGCCTCCACCGCGATGCGCATGGCGGTCGCAACCTGCTTGGCGGTGGCCTCGCTGACCGTGCCGACCACCTCGTCGGGCTTTGCCGGATTGACCACCGGACGCTGTTTGCCGTAGCCGGCGGCACGGGTGATCGGCCTGGCGTGCCAGCGGTCCGGCCCGGCGAATTCAGCCCTGGCCTTGTCGATCGCGGCCAGCGTCACCGGATCGGTGATGTCGAACCCCTTCGAATTGCGGCGGGCAGCACCGAAGATCGCCGACGGGCTGGGAATCGCCGGATTGGCGGCCGGCCCCTGTTTCTCGATGGTTTCGAGCGGGTCGCGAGCAATATCCTCCGGCTCGACCTCCTCGTCGGTGAGTTGGTGGACGAAGGAGGAGTTGGCGCCGTTTTCGAGCAGCCGGCGGACCAGATAGGCAAGCAGGTCGGAATGCGCGCCGACCGGCGCATAGATGCGGCAGCGCGTGCTCTCGGCCCGCCGCACCGTCTCATGCAGCGCCTCGCCCATGCCGTGCAGGCGCTGGAACTCGAAGGAGTCGCGATCGCCGGCCATCGACAGGACGGCGGCGACGGTGTGGGCGTTGTGGGTGGCGAATTGCGGATAGATGCGGTCGGTCATCGACAGCAGCTTTTTCGCGCAGGCCAGGTAGGAGACGTCGGTGTTGGCCTTGCGGGTGAAGACCGGATAGCCGTCGAGCCCGAGCGCCTGCGCCCGCTTGATCTCGGTGTCCCAATAAGCGCCCTTGACCAGCCGCACCATGATGGTGCGGTCGTGCTTCTTCGCCAGCGCATAGAGCCAGTCGATGACGAAGGCGGCGCGCGGACCGTAGGCCTGGACGACGACGCCAAAGCCGTTCCAGCCGGCAAGTTCCGGCTCGGCCAGCACCCGCTCGATGATTTCGAGCGACAGGTCGAGGCGGTCGGCCTCCTCGGCGTCGATGTTGAGGCCCATGCGCGAATGGCGCGCCGCCAGCGCCAGCGACAAAAGCCTCTCGGCCATCACAGGCAGCATTTTTTCCTTCTGCGTCGCCTCGTAGCGCGGATGCAGCGCCGACAGCTTGACCGAGATGCCGTGATTCTGGCGGATGTCGGGGCCGTTGGCGCCGGCATCGAGCGACGAGATGGCGTCGGCATAGGCCTTGAGATAGCGCAGTGCGTCGGCCTCGGTGCGGGCCGCCTCGCCCAGCATGTCGAAGGAATAGAGATAGCCTTTCTGGGTCATCGGCCGGCCGCGCTTGACGGCCTCGGCAATGGTGCGGCCGAGCACGAACTGCTCGCCCATTTCGCGCATGGCGGCGGCGACCGCCCTGCGGATGACCGGCTCGCCCAGCCGGCGCACCATGGCGCGCAGCGTGCCTTCGACGCCGTCCTCGCCTTCGTCGAGCACCCGGCCGGTCAGCATCAGCGCCCAGGTCGACGCATTGACGAAGATCGAGCTCGAGCCGCCCGAATGCGCCGACCAGTCATGCGGCGCGATCTTGTCGGCGATGAGGTCGTCCATCGTCTCGGTGTCCGGCACCCGCAGCAGTGCTTCGGCCAGGCACATCAGCGCGACGCCCTCCTTGGTGGACAGGCCGTAAGCGGACAGAAAAACTTCCATCAGCCGCGGATCGGACGAGCCGCGCACCGCCCGCACCAGATCGGCGGCGCGGGCCGAGATTGCCTTGCGCTCTTTCGTCGAAAGCCCTGTCGCCTCGGCCAGCCGCTTCACGGCCTCGTCTTCGTCAGGCAAGTAATTGGCACGGATCTGCTGGCGGATGGCTTCGAGCGCTGGCATGACGGTCCTGTGGAGCGAGCATCAGGGAGCGGTCCGGCGGTCACCGGACCGAATGACCCAAGCTAACACAAAGCGTAGTTTCGATCGGTCCAAAGAAATCGACAGGAGAGGTCGATTGATCTATCATTCAACCGGAATTCCTCCAATTTGACCAGATATTTGATGACAGAAGACCAATTGGACCGCATCGACAGGAACATCCTTTCGGCGCTGGGCAGAGACGGCCGGCTTTCGATGTCGGAACTCGCGGCAAAGGTCGGCCTGTCGAAGACGCCGGTGCAGGCGCGGGTCAAGCGGCTGGAAAAGGACGGCATTATCCGAGGCTACCAGGCGATCGTCGACCGTGAGCGCATGGGCGAAGGCCATGTCGCCTTCGTCCAGGTGAAACTGTCGGACACCCGCTCGGCCGCGCTCGACGCCTTCAACCGCGCAGTGCAGGCGGTGCCGGAGATCGAGCAATGCCACATGATGGCGTCGAGCTTCGATTATCTGCTGAAAGTCCGCACCACCGACATCGCCGCCTACCGCCGCGTGCTCGGCGAGCGCATCTCCGCCCTGCCCCACGTCGCCCAGACCTCGACCTTCGTGGCGATGGAGACGGTGAAGGATCGGTAGGCGCTGCGGTGCGGTAAGAACCTTCGATGCCGGC
>NZ_JBVVQE010000099.1:0-19577 GCF_055811435.1 Mesorhizobium sp. WSM4837 | reverse complement strand
AGCACGCGCGGCGGAGCACTGGCAGACTTATGTGTCGCGACTTGAGGCCCAACCGGGAATCATCGTCGCCCAACAAAGGGCGAGTGGCGGGCATTTCTATATCTCCGGCCTGAGAGACCCGCAGGCCGCCGACCCGCAGGCTCTGCTGTCCGGAACAGGGGTTGATCCTGCTCGCGTCCATTCGCAGTGGCAATTCTATCAGAGCCTTGATCCGAAGTTCGTGCTGAAGCGGCTGGAGGCGTCGCTTGCTCCGCCGAAATCGGTTCGGCTTACGATCATCCAGGATCGCATCGTTGCCATGGGTGAGGCTCCTGCCGCCTGGATAGATCGGGCGCGGGTCGCCGCCCAACAACTGGCCGCGGACGGACTCTCTCTAGAAATTTCCGAGCTGCGCGAGGTGACCCCTCAGGAACTCACGCATTTGAGGGAGGCTATTCAAGCGGTCGACATTTTCTTCGATTCTGGCAAGGCTGTACCGGGACCAGAGCAACTGCCAGTTCTCGACCAATTGGCGAATCAATTGAAGGAATTGGCCAAGGACGCCCGCAAGGCAGGCGTAACAGCACAGTTCATGTTGACCGGCCATTCGGACGCCGTGGGCCGTGAGACGGCCAACGCGTCGATCAGCGCCGCCCGCGCCGAGACAGTTCGTGCGCTTCTCAAGAAGCGCGGCGTCGCTCCGGAATCGCTTTTGGTTCGCGGCGCGGGCACTTTTGAGCCGGCGGAGACTGAGAATAGCCGAACCGGGAGCTCCGCCAATCGCAGAGTTTCGGTTACGGTAAACTTCCACTAGGGCCCAGGTTATTGCAAAAAAAGATCTGCATGTTGGGCGGGTTCGCTGTCGGAAAGACGAGTCTGGTTCGCAGGTTTGTGCAAAGCATCTTTTCAGAAACCTACTTGACCACGGTGGGAGTGAAAATCGACAAGAAGAGTGTTGTACTGCCGGATAAAACCGTGGATCTGATTTTGTGGGATTTGGCCGGCGAAGACGATATCGGCTCATTCCGCGTCAGCTATGTGCGAGGTGCGAGCGGGCTCGTGCTTGTCGTCGATGGAACCCGCGCCGCTACTCTTGCCGTGGCGCTCACGCTGCGCGAGCGGGCCGAGGCCGAATTCGGCGCCATGCCGTTCGTATTACTGTTCAACAAATCCGATCTGGCCGATCGGTGGGCAATACCGGATAGTGAGATTAACGAACTGAGGCAACTTGGATGGCAAATCTATCTGACAAGCGCGCTTTCAGGTGAACATGTTGATGATGCATTTCGTCAGCTTGCTTCGATGGTCACCAAATAGACCATGCATGGATTGCCAAGAGAAGTCAGAAGCTGGATTTACGATTTCTTCTCCAACGAGCACTCTGTCGCATATCTGAAAATTGATGCCCAGCTTTGCATCGCTGAGAAGGGCGGCAGTGTTGAACATTACGGCCTATCATCACTTTGCATTGGCAAGCCCGTTGCCGAGCAGCTTGCGTTCATGGAAGGTTTGCTGCCTTGCCCGGAGCTTCCATATCATATGGCCATGGTCGAACTGCCCAGCGGGCGTGTCGCGGACCTTCATCTTTTTGCTGGCAATGCCTGCGTATGGCTGCTCTTTCTTGACGCCACTGCCGAACGCGACAACAGGCAGCGGCTTCAACAGAAGGCTTATGAAATGACACTCCTGCAAGAGAGGGAGCGTCAACTCAACGAAAAATTACAATTGACGAACGAGGCGTTGAGGCAGAGCCAAGAGGGATTGTCGCGTGAATACCAGCGCGCCGAAAGCCTGCTCCTCAACATTCTTCCGGCGTCGATCGCGGAGCGGTTAAAAGCGGACGAACAAATTGCAGACAACCACGCTGAGGTGAGTGTGCTTTTTGCCGACATCGTCGGCTTTACAGAAAGAGCGCGGAGCGTCGGAGCCGAGACGACGCTCGCTATGTTAAATTACTTCTTCAAGGCGGCGGATCTGCTCTCGGAACGATACGGCTGCGAAAAGATCAAGACAATCGGCGATTGTGTGATGGTGGTCGCTGGCCTGCCCGCCGCGCGATCCGATCATGCAGAAGCCCTTGCGCACTATGCACTTGAACTGCGGAAGGCGGTTAAGCTCGAACGCTTCGCGGGACAACCGCTAAGACTCAGGATTGGAATTCACTCAGGGCCAATCGTCGCGGGCGTCATAGGCAAAAGGCGGTTTGCCTATGACCTTTGGGGCGAGACCGTTAATCTCGCCGCACGTATTCAAACGTCAGCGGAGCCCGACGAAATCCGTATTTCGGATGCAACTCGCAAACTGCTTGGACCAAATTTTGCTTGCGACCCACTCGCGGAAACGGAATTGCGTGGTACAGGTCGTGTGCGAATGTGGCGGCTCCCGGCCTGATTTGCCGGGCTACTTCACGTCCGATTTAATAAACTGCTGCAGTTCCGGGGTCTTCGGCCTGCCGAAGAGTTCAACCGAAGGCCCCTCTTCCCAGATCTTTCCGTGATGCATGAAAATCGTTGTGGTCGCCACCCGGCGGGCAAAACCCATCTCGTGGGTGACGAGCAGCATGGTCATTCCGTTACGGGCGAGCGTTTCCAGCACGTTCAGCACCTCCTCGGTCAGTTCCGGATCGAGCGCCGACGTCACCTCGTCGAACAGCATCACCTTGGGACGCATGGCGAGCGAGCGGGCGATCGCCACGCGCTGCTGCTGGCCGCCGGAAAGCTGGTCGGGATAGGCGTCGAACTTCTCCGACAGGCCAACCATGCCGAGAACTTCCTCCGCAGTGGTTTTGGCTTCAGCTTTCGACACCAATTTGACGATCCGCGGCGCCAGCATGATGTTTTCGCCCACCGTCAGATGCGGAAAGAGATTGTAGCTTTGGAAGACGATGCCGACATCGGTGCGCAGCTTGCGCAACTCTTTCGGGTCTCGGCCAACGGCGTGGCCGGCAACTTCGATGCGGCCGGAATTGATCTTTTCCAGTCCGTTGATGCAGCGCAGAAGCGTGCTTTTTCCGGAACCGGAGCGGCCGATCAATGCAAACACATCGCCCCGATTGACGGACAGCGAGACGCCCTTGAGGACTTCGACAGCTCCGAAGCTCTTGTGGACATTATCAATAAGCACTTCCGGCATGGAGCCTCCTTTCCAGCAGACGCGACAGCTGGGACAACGGATAGCAGACGACAAAGTAGAGAGCCGCGACTGCGAGAAAAACGCGGAACGGCTGGAACGTCGCGTTGTTGATGAGTTGCCCGAGGCGGCGAGCGAGCCTTACGAAGCCGGCTGGGCGCGGGAAGCGATCATCTTCGTGCGCGCGCTGAGGTCGCCGGTCGGACGCGCTCCGACAGCCTGGGTCGAAATATCGCCCGACGGCATGCACTGGGTGCGCGAAGGCACAAGCCTGGAAATGCCAACCGCCAAGGACGGTGTTGCGGCTGCCCGTCTCGGCCATTTCGGCAACTGGCTGCGGCTCACCGCTCGTTTCGAAGAGGGTGCCGAAAGCACTGTTTTGGTTACGCTTCATCTCAAGGTGTGAGCCTGCTTCGTCTGAGGAGGCAGGCCTGTAGCCTATGCCTCTGTAGTGATCTCGCACCGGCCTCAAGGCGCGAGCAGCAAGACCCGCAATGGCTCACCTTTTTTGAATTCAAGGCGAGGAAGGTTGGTTAAACAGCTGACTTTTGCTGCTCGGCAAGACGCAGCAATTTTGCTAAGATCGGCTGTGGGAGGAGACGGGCATGCAATCGATGCCGATAGCCCATCCTGGCGTAGCCAAGACGACGGCCGACGCATCGCTTCCACTCGCCTATTCCACCGCGACGCTCTGCTGGCTCCTGTCCGCCGGCGTCTACATCGCAGCCAAGTGGGTCGCCCCCGAGATGCCGCCTTGGGCGCTCTGCTTCTGGCGGCTGGTGCTCGCCTGCGCGATCCTGCTGCCTATCGTCCATCATCATCATGGGGCGATGCTTGCACTGATCCAGTCCCGGGCGATCGAGGTGCTGGCCATCGGCGCCATCGGGCTGACCCTCTGTCAGGGCATGATCTACACGGGCCTCAATTACACCAACGCGACCACCGCCGGGATTATCATGGCGCTGTCGCCGATCATGACCATGGTGCTTGCCCGCTTCGTGCTCGGCGAGCCCCTCGGCATCTGGAAGGCACTTGGCGCGCTGCTCGCTCTGGTCGGGATGGTGGTGATCGTGGCGCGCGGCGACCTTGCCTCGCTGATGCGGCTCCAGTTCAATCCCGGCGAGTTGTGGATCGTCGGCAGCGCGTTTTGCTGGGGCCTCTACACCGTGCTGCTGCGTCGCGCCAAATTCGCCATCGAACTGCTGCCGACGGTAGTCCTGCTGCTGGGGGCCGGCGCGCTGGCCGCACTGCCCCTCTATCTCTGGGAGCTGTTTTCCGGCGAGCGTTCGGCGCTGCATGCGAACGGCCTTCTGGCACTCGCCTATGTCGCTGGCCCGGGCGGCGCTCTGATGTATTACCTCTACAACCGCAGTGTCGAGACGCTTGGCGCGGGGCGCGCCAGCATGCTGCTCTATCTGCAGACTGTTTTTGTCGCCGTGCTCGCTTACCTTTTCCTAGGCGAAAGCTTGCACGACTACGACCTCGCCGGCGCCGCCTTTATCGTCGCCGGCCTGCTGCTCGCCACCGCGATCAAGCCGAGGCAGCGCACGGTGCATGTGGCGTAGGGATACCTCTCCCGCTACGCCTCTCACCTTCTGAGATACAGCCATAGTGTCGTCGGCGCCAGGATCGCGGTCAGCGCCACCGGCGCGATCAGGGCGAAGACGACCTGACTGAGTGTCGCCCCGCCACCCATCAACCCGCGCAGCGCCGTCGTCATCAGCGACACCGGATTGACTTCGACGAAGGCCCGCAGCCAGTCCGGCATGGTCCCGGGGTCGACCATGATGTTTGAGGCGAAGACGAGCGGGAACAGGAAGGTAAAGCCGAGCGTCATCACTGTGGTTGGCGTGCGGATCAGCAGGCCGAGCACGATGAATACCCAGCCCATGCCGAACCCGATGGCGATCAGCATGGCGAAGGCGGCAAGCACGCCGAGGATGCCCGCCTCCGGCCGGTAGCCGAGGATCAGCCCGATGATGAGAATGATCGAGGCGGCAATCAAATGGCGCAGGATGTCGCCCACCATCAGACCGGCGAACGGAGAGAGCGACCAGATCGGCAGCGATCGGAAGCGGTCAAACAAGCCCTTGCCGAGGTCGGTCGACAATCCCATGCCCGAATAGACTGCGTTGAACACCACGGTCTGAACCAGGATGCCGGGCAGGAAGAACTGCAGGTATTCGCCAGGCGAACCGGCGAGCGCACCGCCGAAGACGAAGGTGAACAGCAGCGTGAACATGATCGGAGTCATCACCAGGTCGAAGAGTTGCTCCGGCACATGCTTGAATTTCAGCACCGCGCGCCATCCGAAGACCAGCGCGTTGGAAAGGGCTGATGGGGACCTCGGTCGGGCGACCCTTTGCAGCCGCTGCAGGGATGTCGTGTCGATCATGGCTTGTCGTCCTTCCGGCTTTCACCCAGGCTCGGCTGGCCCGTCAGCGCGAAGAAGACCTCCTCAAGGCTGGGTTGGCCCATGGAGAAATCCGACAGTTCGATGCCGGCAGCGACCAGATCGGCGAGCGCCTCGTTGGCGGCCTTCGCCGTGCCGGCAAGGACGGAGAGTTCGGCGCCCTCGGCACTGCGTTGGACAGGGTGCTCCAGCCGGCGTTCCAGGATCGACGCCGCCTGGTCCAGCCGCGCAACATCAGCGAGCGCGACATGGAGAAAACCGGAGCCGGTGGCCGCCTTCAATTCGCGGCTGGTGCCCTCGGCAATCTTCCTGCCGTGGTCGATGACGGCGATGCGTGCCGCGAGTTGATCGGCCTCTTCGAGATATTGCGTGGTGAGCAGGATGGTGACGCCGGCCTCTGCGAGGCCGCGGATCATGCCCCAGACATCCTTGCGGGCGTTCGGATCGAGGCCTGTGGTCGGCTCATCGAGGAACAGCACGCCCGGCGTGACGATCAGCGAGGCGGCTATGTCGAGCCGCCTTCGCATGCCACCCGAATAGTCCCTCACCTGCTTCGTCGCCGCTTCGGACAAGCCGAAAGCCGCGAGCAGGTCGTCCGCGCGGGCTTTCGCGGCGCGACCGCGAAAACCCCAGAGTCGGGCGAGCAGGACGAGGTTCTCCCGGCCCGTCAGGTCCTCGTCGAGCGAAGCGAACTGCCCGGTTATCGCGATTGCCGCACGGACCTCGTGCGGGGCCTGCACGAGATCGTGCCCCATCACGGTCGCGGAGCCGGCGTCGGGGCGCGACAGCGTCGCAAGCATCCGCATCAGCGTTGTCTTGCCGGCGCCGTTCGGACCCAGGATAGCGAAAATAATGCCGCGCGGCACATCGAGGTCGATACCATCGATGGCACGCAGCTTGCCGAAGGTTTTGACCAGGCCGCGGGCGGAAATGGCTGACTGGGCAAGGCCCGTGGCGGGCACACCCATAGGAGAAGTATCGTTCATGCAATCATCCGGCAGTCGCAAATGAAGGCCAGCCTCGGCGCAATGGCTGCGTCGCCAGTTCCTCTGCAGGCGCATGAGCTTACCGTCTGGCTTATCCTCATGCCAGAGGCTCCGACCATCTGCCTGGCCGCCGAACTGTAGCGCCGGTTAGACCATATGTCGGCTACGCCCTTGGGGGTTTTCTCACTCGATCACGGCACAGGCCTGACGTTTTCCGGCATCACCGGCAGGCTGGCTTTTGTAGTCGTCCTGCCCACCATGGATCATCAATGCCTTGCCTCGTATCGCCGTTTCTCCACCATCCAGCTTGACCATGCTGTTGAAAACCTGAGCACGCAAAACGCCGTCGGCGCCGACCCGCTGATTTGGCATATCGCCCGCGTGCGGGCCTTTTCCGGCGAGATATCCATGTTCGGCATTCGTCGGATTGAAGTGTCCACCGGCCGAGTCATGGCCGGTCTGATGATCGCACTTTCCGGTCTCATGAACATGGAACGCAACCAATTCGCCCGCCGGCAGTCCCGTCACCTGCAACTCTATCAGCACACCCTGCGCCGTCTCGGTCAGCGTGGCCGTTCCATTCTTCTCGCCAGCCATGTTGACGAATTCGGCTTTCGCGGTCGCGGCGTCCTGCGCCGCTGCAGGCATCGCGACCGCCAGTGCCAACCCTGCTGTTGCAACCAATTTTCTCATCGACTCGGCCTCCGGTTGTCCAAGGCATCCAAACAACAATGGGGCCTCTTCGTTCCATTTGGGATTTGAGTTTTTGTCTCCGGCACGGCCGTCAGGGAATCGACGCCGACAACTTTTTCGATGTGCCTCAGTTACACCAATTCGAAAAGTTGCGCGGTTTGCCAGCCCGCCAGCAGTATGATGAGAGTGCCAACGAGCCTGAGAAGCGTCTTTTCTGCGATCGACTTCACCATCAATCCGGCCATCGGCGCTGCGATCACCCCGCCAAGGACCAAGCCGGCAACGGCGATCAGATTTTCTGCCAGCGCTCCTGCCTCCGCCCAATGGCCGGTCAATAACGCAAACAGGAAGGTCAGGGACACCGACAGCGTGGTAAGGAACTCGGTGGCATTTACCGTGCCAATCACGTAGCGGGGCGTCCCGCCAAAACCGAGAAGGCCCGTCGTCACGATGGGTCCCCATCCGCCACCCCCTGCCGCATCGAGAAATCCACCACCAAGCCCAAGCGGAGGCACCGCGGCTGCAGGGACCGGCTTGCTTGGTATCCGTCGGAAGGAACGGAACAGGAGCCAACCTCCGACGAGCGCAAGATATGTGGTCACATAAGGCTTCATGATGGCCCCCTCAAACGAGGTGAGCACAAAAGCGCCGAGAACGCCGCCGAGCACGCCAAACGGCATCAGCCGCCAGAAAAGCTTCCAGTCGATATTGCGGTGATAGAGGTGAGCCGAACCCGAGGCCGCCGTGGTAAACAGCTCGGCCGCGTGAACTGAAGCCGAAGCATGTGCAGGAGACACGCCGAACCCCAGTAGTGTTGTCGAGCAAATCACGCCGTAGGCCATGCCGAGAGCGCCGTCCACAGCCTGAGCTAAAAACCCTACGATCGCAAAAAGAAGGAATTCCTGCATCTGGCTCTCCAACAAGGCGCGGATGTACTCGATAAAAGAGGAACCCGCCGCCTACAACGCATGCAATCTTCATGCTTCCACAACTCACCAAACGCCTGGCATCGATAATGGGACGACGAACGGGAAACTGTCCACCCGCACCCTTCGAGCGATACAGCCTTCCACGGCGGCGCGTGGCGGTGCTTACTCACGACCAGTCGCGGCTCTCGACTGCCGTGATGGCTTTGTGTCGCGCTTTGGCGTCAGTTCCGCCCCGGTTTGGTCGTTCAATCGTTTCTTGAGGATGTCAATGAGGCTGACGGTGACCGCGATCACCGCAGGGCCGAGGACAAGCCCGGATGCTCCGAAAAGGACGATGCCCCCGATCGCGCCGATAAAGGCGACCACTGTGTGGAGCCGCAGCCGGCTCCCGACAAGCATCGGATAGAGCAGATTGTCGATGCCGGCGACGACGCCGCCGCCCCAGACGGTCAGGATCGCTGCGCTCGCCCAAGCCCCTTCCAGCGCGAGATAGATCGCTGCCGGCACCCAGACCAGGAATGCGCCAAGCACCGGCACGATGGCAAGAAGCCCCATTACCAGGCCCCAGAAGACCGGAGTCGGCAGGCCGAGCCACCAGAACATCAGACCGCCCAGCGTTCCTTGCACGACGGCGATGAGCACGGTGCCTATCAGGATCGCATGCACCGTCTCGGCAAGGCGGGACAGCAAATATGCCATCTCCGATGCGCGCAGCGGCGACAGACGCTCGATCCCGCGCAGGGCCGGTTCACGGTCCCGCAAGAAATAGAACAGCAGATAGAATGTCAGCACGAACATCACGGCCTGGTTGATCGAGCCGCGCAGCAGCGATGTGCTTTGTCCCGTCAGCCATTGTACAAATGCGGCGACCGTGCCGGCCGGATCGAGTTGGTTCTCGATCCATCCGGCAACCGCCGAAAGCCTGGGATAGCCCGACAGGAAGGCATCTGTGTTCCAGCCCCGGATGACCTCCTCCATGTAGGTGGCGCCGTTTACCGCCTCGCCAACAAGCTGCTGTGCCACGAAGACGAGCGGCAGGCCGACCGCCACCGCCGCGATGCTGACCGACATCAATGCAGCCAGATTTTGATTCCTGAGCCTTTCCTCGACCCGTCGATGAGCCGGATGCAGGACGATTGCCAACACCAGAGCCCAGGTCAATGCGGGCAAGAAAGGCAATGCCAGGCGGTAGCAGATGTACAGACCGATCGCCGTCGCGGCCACGATGCCGATCAATCTCATTTGTCTCATATCGGGCATCTGTTTCAGGTCGGGCATCTCTCGCCGTCTCGCAAACCAAGCGAGACTAGTGGATTTTCTGACGAAATGGCAGCTTCCGTTGCCGCACCCCTACTGCCAAGCCGCTGTCGAGTGTGACGAAAATGGTCGGGACATTACGCGCTCAGTGGGCTGTTATGCCGGTGGGCGCGCCCGTCCGGGCTGCCAGCACCACGGCCTGCCGGGCGTGGGGGCTCCGACCTACGGCGGTTTTTACAGCTCGCTCGCGGCAGCGCAGCTTCACAGGGCGGCCAAAAAGAAAAAAGGCCGGACTGTTAAGGTCCGGCCAGGCATGAAGGTTCAAAACCTCCAGAGGGGAACGCGCCGGACGCAATGGGAGGAAAACATCCGACGCAATGCGCATATGGGTCGGCACGGATGACGTTTCAACGACATGGGCTGGGCCACATCAGCCGCCCTATAGAGCCACCCGGGCTCGGTGCTGCCACGAAACGAGCCCTGGCGTTCTCAGTCGATGTCGAAGGACACGCCTTGGGCCAGCGGCAGCGCCTTGGAATAGTTCACCGTGTTGGTGGCGCGCCGCATGTAAGCCTTCCAGGCGTCGGAACCGCTCTCGCGGCCGCCGCCGGTCTCCTTCTCGCCGCCGAAGGCGCCGCCGATCTCGGCCCCCGACGTGCCTATGTTGACGTTGGCGATGCCGCAGTCGGACCCGTCGACGCCGAGGAAGCGCTCGGATTCCTGCAGGTCGCGGGTGAAGATCGACGACGACAGCCCCGCTCCGACCGCATTGTGCTCGTCGAGCACGGCGTCGAAGTCCGAGTATTTCATCACGTAGAGGATCGGCGCGAAGGTCTCTTCCGTCACCGGCGAGACCTGCTTGGGCATCTCGATCAGCGCCGGACGAACGTAATAAGCGTCGGGAAGGCCGTTCTCGACTCGCACGCCGCCGGTGGCCTTGCCGCCTTGAGCGGCGGCTTCCTTCAACGCGTTCTGCATGCTGTCGAAGGCTGCCTTGTCGATCAACGGTCCGACCAGCGCTGATGTCTCCAGCGGATTGCCGACAGAGACGCTTTCATAGGCCTTTTTCAGGCGCGGAACGAGTTGGTCGTAGACGCTCTCATGCACGAACAGGCGCCTGAGCGTCGTGCAGCGCTGGCCGGCGGTGCCCATGGCGCCGAAGGCGATGGCGCGCAAGGCCATGTCGAGATCGGCCGTCGGGCAGACGATGCCGGCATTGTTGCCGCCGAGCTCCAGCACGGCGCGGGCAAAACGCTTCGCCAGCCGTGGACCGACATCCCTGCCCATGCGGGTCGAGCCGGTGGCCGAGACCAGCGGCACATCAGGATGATCGACCAGAATTTCGCCAACGGCGCGATCGCCGATCAACACCGAAATCAATCCTTCCGGAGCATCGCCGAAACGTTCTCCCGCACGCTTGAAGATCGCCTCGCAGGCGAGCGCCGTCAGCGGTGTCTTTTCCGACGGCTTCCAAACCACCGCGTCGCCGCAGACCAGCGCCAGCGCGGCGTTCCACGACCACACCGCGACCGGGAAGTTGAAGGCCGAAATCACGCCGACGACGCCCAGCGGGTGCCAGGTTTCCATCATGCGATGACCCGGGCGCTCGGTGGCGATGGTCAGGCCGTACAATTGCCGCGACAGGCCGACGGCGAAATCGCAGATGTCGATCATCTCCTGCACTTCGCCGAGCCCTTCGGACGGGATCTTGCCGACCTCGATCGACACCAGCCGGCCAAGCTCTGCCTTGTGCGCGCGCAGTTCCTCGCCTAGCAGCCGCACCAGCTCGCCGCGCTTCGGTGCCGGCATCAGCCGCCATGCCTGGAAGGCTTTATGCGCCCTTTCGATGGTCTCTGCCGCATCGGCCGGCGAGATCGTCTTCAGCGCGGCGATCTGCTCACCCGTCACCGGACTGCGCACGATGAGATCGCCGCCCGAAAGCGCAGCCTCGGCAACGCCCAGTTTCGCCAGCAGCCCGGCTATTTCCTTCGCAATCGTCATTTTCTTTCCCTTTCAGACCCGTCGCTCAATTATGCATGTCGCCCAAAAGCATGCCCTCGGGCCTGACCCCAAAGTGCGCAGCGGTTTTGGGACATGCACCCTTGCGCCATGCCGTCCCTGCACCGATCGGCACATCAGGCGCTGTCATGGCGTGGCATTACTCGTTTCAGGGAAAAATCGCCACCCCGGCATGGTCTAAGCCAAAGGCAGACCGTTGAACCAGCGAGTCGTCTCAGCGCGCTGCCTGCGCACCCCGCACGGCGCCTTCCTTCATCAGGCGGTCGATGTGCATGCGGATATGGGCGGCCTCGGCGGCCGTATTGGCAAGCGCAATGGCGCGGTCGAAGGCGATTCGCGCCTCCTCACCACGACCGAGCTGCATCAGCAGGCCACCCCTAAGGCCGAAGAAGTGGAAATAGCCGGAAAGCCTTTGTTCCAACGGCTCGATCATGGCAAGTGCGGCTTCCGGCCCGCGCACCTTGGCGACCGCGACGGCGCGATTGAGCGTCACCACCGGCGACGGCTGCATCTGCTCGAGCAGGCTGTAGAGCAGCTCGATCTCGTTCCAGTCCGTGTCCTCGGGCCTTTCCGCGCGCGCATGCAGGGCGGCGATCGCCGCTTGCACCTGGTAGGGACCGGGCTTGTGGTGGCGCAGCGCTTTGTCGACCAGCGCCAGCCCCTCGTCGATCATCTTGCGGCTCCACAGGCTGCGGTCCTGGTCTTCGAGCAGCACGATGTCGCCGTTCTCGTCGAAACGCGCCGGCGCACGCGCATGCTGAAGCAGCAAGAGCGCCGTCAGGCCCATGATCTCCGGCTCGGTCTGGAACAGCCTCAGCAGCAGCCGGGCCAGCCGGATCGCCTCTTCGCAGAGCGGCGCGCGCGCCGGTGCCTCGCCGCTGTTGGTCGAATAGCCCTCGTTGAAGATCAGGTAGACCATGGCGGCGACGGCGGCGAGCCGCTCGGAGCGCTCGACCGCGCCGGGCGTCTCGAACGGCACGCCGGCATCGGCGATGCGCGCCTTGGCACGGGTGATGCGCTGCTCCATGGCGCTTTCACCGACGAGAAAGGCGCGGGCAATCTGCTTGACGCTCAGGCCTGAAACGATGCGCAATGCCACGGCGATCTGCTGCGTCGCCGGCAGGTCGGGATGGCAGCAGATGAACAGCAGCCGCAATATGTCGTCGCGGTAGTGCGCGCCGTCCAGCCGTTCGGCGATATCGGTCTCGGCATCTTCCAGATCGGAGATCTGGTGCTCTTCCGGCAGCGGCGCCTGTTTGGCACGCTTGCGCACCGCGTCGATGCCGCTGTTGCGGCCAACAAAGATCAGCCAGGCCGCCGGATCGCGCGGCGGGCCGTTTGTCGGCCAGTTCTTCAAAGCTCGCAGGCAAGCGTCCTGGAAAGCTTCCTCCGCCGCGTCGAGATCGCGGAAGTAGCGCAACAGCGCGCCCATCGCCTGTGGGCGGGCGGTGCTGATCGCTGTGCTGATCCAGGTAAGGTCGGTCATGCTGAAACCTTGGCGGGATTGAAGAGCGAAACCGGCCGTATCTCGTAGGAGCCGCCGCTCGGGTTGACCTCGGAAAGCTCGCGCGCAAAGTCGACGGCCTCATCGAGATCGGCGCATTCGAGCGTGTAGAAGCCGAGGAACTGTTCCTTGGTCTCGGCAAACGGGCCATCGATGACGACCGATTCGCCCTTGACCTTTCTCAGCGTTGTCGCAGCGGTCGTCGGCAGCAGCCGCGCCACCGGGCCAAGCCGGCCGGCCCGAGCGTATTTTTCCTGCACGCCCAGGAGTTTTTCCATGACGGCATCGTCCTGTTCCTTGCTCCACGAGCAGACGACGTCTTCGGAGGCATAGCAGAGGATTGCGTAGAGCATGGGTGTGTCCTTTTCTCTGTCAAAGGACGAAACAGTAGGACCGATCCCGACACAACGTCGATAAAAAAATCACGTCCTGCCAGCACAATGAAGGCCTTTGGTTGCTCTGGTCGGTTCAGCTTTCCTGCGCCTTCAGCCATCTCAGAACGACGGCTTCTTCATCATCAAGGCCGGCTATCGATCGCTTCCGCTTGTTCGCATCCGCCATTTCGCCGAGCAGCCGACCTTCGGACCAGGCTTCGAAAACCTGTGGGTGGATATAACAGCTGCGGCAGATGGCGCGCGTGTTGCCCAGCCGCTCGGCCACCTTGTCGATGACGCCGTTCATCACCCGCTTCTGTTGTGCCTGGCTTTCGGGTCGTTCGGTTTGCGCAAACAACGACGCCGCATGGATGGTGCCGCCCCAGGTTCGGAAATGCTTCGAGCTGAAATCTGCCCCTGCCGTCTCCCTAATATAGCGGTTGACGTCGTCGGAGCGGATTGGTCGCCTGCTTCCGTCCTCGTCGAGATACTGGAACAGCTTCTGGCCCGGCAGATCCTGCGCCCCGCGCACGATCCTGGCGATCCGGCGATCGACGAGCTTCAGCTTCCATTCCTTGCCGGACTTGCCCTTGAAAGCGAAACGCAGGCTCGAGCCTTTGATGTCGACATGGCGGTCGCGCAGCGTGGTCAGCCCAAAGCTGTTGTTGTCGCGGGCGTAGGCGGCATTGCCGACGCGAATCATCGTGTTGTCGAGCAGCCAGACCACAGCGGCGACAACGCGTTCCAAGGGCAGGCCGTGACGGCGCAGATCGGCGTCGATCTGGCGTCGCAGTTCAGGCAGACTCTCTGCAAAGGCAACCAGGCTCGAATATTTGACGCCGTCGCGCTCCTCGGCCCATTGCGGATGATAGCGATATTGCTTGCGTCCGCGCTGGTCTCGGCCTGTCGCCTGGATGTGACCGTTGGCATCCGGCGCGATCCACACATCCGTCCACGCCGGTGGGATGGCGAGCGCCTTGATGCGGGCCATGGTGTTCTCGTCGACGCCCTGCCCGTCAGGTCCTTTGTATGAAAATCCCCTGCCGGTCCTGAAACGGCGGATACCGGGCTCGGTATCGGTGACATAGGTGAGCGAGGCTCGATCGGCCGAGGCCTCTCCGCCATTCTTCGGCGCCCCGTTTTTTGGTGCACCCTCCTTGGCAGCCGACCGGCCAGTCGACGATCCGGATTTGTCCAGCATGTCCTCTCCACGAGAAATTTTCCCGTAGATAAGCGCAGGAACGGCTGCTGGTTCCGCGTGTGGCTTTCAGAATGATGTCAGCGCACCGCATGTGCGTTCGACGGGCCGTCTCTCTGTCTACCTTCGGCGCCTACAAATCGATCGCAGCCTCGCTTGCCGTCATGCCTTTTCCAGCACGACCGGAATGACGTCGACCGCCTGCTCGCCGACCTGTCCGCCCGTCGTCTTCAGGACGCCGACGATCGGCGCTACATCCGAATAGTCGCGGCCGTGGCCAACGGTGATGTGGTCATTGCTTGCCCGCATGCCGTTGGTTGGATCGAATTCCTGCCATCCGGTGTCGCGCCCGCACCACACCTTGACCCAGGCATGCATGGCGTCGGCCCCTTCCAATCGCGGTTTTCCGCGCGGCGGAATGGTGCGCAGGAAGCCGCTGACATAGCCGGCGGGGATACCGAGGCCGCGCAGGCCGGCGATCATGATGTGCGAAAAATCCTGGCAGACGCCCCGCTTCAGGCTGAAAGCATCGCTCGCCCGGGTCTGCACCGTGGTCGCCTCGCCATCGTAGGTGAAATCGCGATGAATGCGATTGCACAGGTCCATGGCGGTACCGACGACAGAACTGCCGGCACTGCTCCGCGCATACCCCGTGATATCAGCGTCAATGCCGACATGGTCGCTGGCGGCCAGAAAGTGATGCGGTGTATCAGGCGACAGCGACCGCACCGCTTCGAGTTGGCTCCGCAGCCGGCGAATGTCGGGCGACACGTCAAGCCCGGGTTCCGGCCGCGAGACGGCGACGCGCGCGCTCATCCTGATGTCGAGCGCATCATGGGCATCGCGAAAGGCGATCGACGTGACATTGTTGCCGAAGAAATCGGAAAAGTCGGAGCGTTCGCTCGGCGCCGGCGCGAAGGACAGCGAAGCGGCGATCACCCGCTGCACGCCCGATATCGTCGGCGGCAGCACGCGCACCTGATGGCGGCCGCCGCCGGCTGCAGCATCATAGTCGTAACGCAGATTGAGTCTGATGTCGTAGAGCATGCCAGCCTCCGGGTCCCGTCCTTAGCCGAAATAGGCCTTACCCGAAATAGCCCTTGGCGAGGCTGTTGTAGAGGCCGCCGATCTCGGTGGCGAGATCGTCCAGGGCCTTCGCCGTCATGTCCGAGGGCTCCTTGATGGCGATTGCCGTATTGAGCTGCAGTATCTCTTTCGCCGCCGGCGACATATGCCCCTCGCCACCGACAGCAGGCAACAGCGCGATCTCGGCCTTCAGCCGCTCGAGCTGGAACAGGATGGAGCGCGGGTTGAGCGGATCGAGCACCAGGAGGTCGATCACCGTGCGCCTGCCGGCCTGCACCGGATACTGCCGCCGGTGGGTCATCACGCTGTCGCCGATCTCCAGCATCATGTCGAGCGCGCCTTCGGGCGCCGCAGCCCCGGTCAGCCGGGCAAGCGTGCGGGCGATCTGGATGCCGCGTTCCAGCCGCCGGCCGATCTCCAGGAAGCGCCAGCCGGTGAAGCGGTACATGTTCTCATGCAGCAGGCCGGAAAACCCGGCGAGCTTGCGCAGGATGACCGTCATCGCCCGCGTCGCATCATCGCCCGGCGCCACCGTTGTCGCGAATTGATGGATGGTCTTCGACAGATCGTTCAGCGCCAGCCAGCCGTCGGGCGAGAAGCGGTCGCGGATCTGCCCGGCGCTGTAAACGGCGCTGTCCAGCGTTGCGATCAGCCCCGGCGGGATCGCCGCTGCGACGTCGATGCCGAACGGTTCGAGATGGTCTCTGATATCGGCAAGCAAAGGCATGTCCGGGTCGGACGCCTCGGCCAGCCGCACGTGATAGGCGCGCAGGATGCGCACCGTGTCTTCCGATCGCTCGATATAGCGGCCGAGCCATGTCAGGTTTTCCGCAGCGCGGCTGGGCAGGCTGCCTGGCGAGGTGCGGATGAAACTGTCGTGCTCCTGCGGCAGCAGCGTCTCGCGCTCCACCGGCCTGTCGCTGACCACCCATACATCCGCCGCCTGGCCGCCGCGCTGCATGGCGATAGCCGTCGGATCGAGCGAAAAGCCAACACGGGCAAAGCCGCCGGGCATCACCGTCCAGCCTTCCGGCGTTCGCGCCAGATAGACGCGCAAGGCTGCCGGCCGCGGCTCCAGCCGGCCGCCGACATGGACCGGCGTGGTCGAAAGCGTCACTGCTTCCTGTCCGACGAAGGCGCCGCCGTCGCGTTCGATCCGGGCTATCAGTTCGGCCCGTTCCCCGGCAACCAGCGCCGAGCCCAGCCTGGTGCAATCGTCATCCTCGAAGGCAAGCCGCGTCGACAGCGCCGGGCCGATCACCATGCGGTCGAGGTTGGCCAGCACATGGTCACGATCCTTGTCCCGCCCGCACCACCATGTCGCGACGCTTGGCAAGAGAAGCTCCTCGTTGCGCAATTCGCGCGAAATTTTTGGCAGGAAGGCGAACAGCGCCCGCGTTTCCATTAGCCCGGAGCCGAGCGCGTTGACGGCTGAAACAGCCCCCCGGCGGATCGCCTCGACCAGCCCTGGCGTGCCGATCTGCGAATCCGGTCGCAGTTCCAGCGGATCGGCGAAGGCGGCGTCGAGCCGTCGCCACAGCACGCTGACCGGCGCCAGCCCGGAAACCGTGCGCACCATCAATCGACCGCCGGAGACGGTCAGATCCTCGCCTTCGAGCAGCATGATGCCGAGATAGCGGGCGATATAGGCATGCTCGTAATAGGTTTCGTTGAGTGGCCCCGGCGTCAGGATGGCGACACGGCCGCCTGATGCCTTGGCCATGCGGTTAAGCGCGTCGCGAAAGCGACGGAAGAAGCCGGCAAGGCGGTGCACATGCATCTCGCCATAGATGTCGGACAGCGCACGCGTGGTGGCGACGCGGTTTTCCAGCGCAAAGCCGGCGCCTGACGGCGCCTGCGTGCGGTCGCCCAGCACCCACCAGCGGCCATCCGGTCCACGGCCGAGCTCGAAAGCGCAGAAATGCAGGAAATGGCCGCTGGCCGGTCTGGTGCCGACGACGGGGCGCAAATATTCCGGGCTGGCCGCGATCAGCCCCGCCGGCAGGATGCCTTTCTCGACCAGGCGGTTCGGCCCGTAGATATCGGCAATCGTTTCCTCGAACAGCTCGGCCCGCTGGACCAGGCCGGCACTGATCGCGGCCCATTCCTGCTCCTCTATCAGGAGAGGCACATGCGCCAGCGGCCATTCGCGCTCATGGGCGCCGGCCTGATCGTAGAGACGGTAATAGACGCCGGCGTCGCGCAGATACTGGTCGGCGCGGGCGAAGCGCTGGGCGAGCTTTTCAGGCCCCAGATCTTCCAGCGCCTCGATGAACTCCTTCCAGACCGGACGGGGATTGCCTGATGCATCGACCATCTCGTCGACGACGCCGTCGATCGGCTGGTAGTGCTCCAGCAAATTATGCGGCCTGCCGCGTATTTCCTGGTGATTCCCCTTTGCCATGGCTGATCAGAGTCTTGCAGGCCGCCGCAGGTCAAGGGTCATCGGGAAATCCTCAGAGGCTTGTTCGCCGCGCAGCACGTAGGCGGACGGCGTATGGCCGCGCGGCTCGAAGCGGGCGAGCCGCCGCGCCTCCGCTTCGTTGCCGTTGACCGGGAAAGTGTCGTAGCTGCGCCCGCCGGGATGCGCGACATGGTAGACGCAGCCGCCGACCGCCCGGCCCGACCAGCGATCATAGATGTCGAAGACCAGCGGCGTGTTGACCGGCAGTGCTGGATGCAGCCCCGATGACGGCTGCCAGGCCTTGAAGCGGACGCCGGCCACCGCGATCTCTCTGGAGTCGGTCACCTTCATCGGCACGATGCGGCCGTTGCAGACGACCGCATGACGTTCCGGATTGAGCCCTTCGGTCTTCACCTGCAGCCGCTCGACCGAGGAATCGACGAAGCGCACGGTGCCGCCGATCGCGCCCTGCTCGCCCATGACATGCCACGGCTCCAGCGCCTGCCGCAGCTCCAGCTTGATGCCGGCATGCTGGACTTCGCCGCAGAACGGGAAGCGGAATTCAAGCTGCGCGTCGAACCATTCGGGACGGAACTCGAAGCCGTTCAGCTTGAGGTCGTCAAGCACGTCGAGAAAGTCAGCCCATACATAATGCGGCAGCATGAAACGGTCATGCAGTGACGTGCCCCAGCGCACGAAGCGGCCATCGAGCGGGTTCTTCCATGCGCGGGCGATGATGGCGCGCACCAGCAATTGCTGCGCCAGGCTCATGCGCGCATTGGGCGGCATCTCGAAGCCGCGGAACTCGACCAACCCCAGCCGGCCGGTCGGGCCGTCGGGCGAAAACAGCTTGTCGATGCAGATTTCCGAACGGTGGGTGTTCCCCGTCACGTCGGTCAACAGGTTACGGAACAGCCGGTCGACCAGCCACGGCAACGGGGCGCTGCCACTGTCCGGATGCGGCACCTGCGCCATGGCGATCTCAAGCTCGTACAGCGAATCGTGGCGCGCCTCGTCGAAACGCGGCGCCTGGCTGGTCGGGCCGATGAACAGGCCTGAGAACAGATAGGACAGCGACGGACGGCGCTGCCATTGCAGGACAAGGCTCTTCAGCAAATCGGGGCGGCGCAGGAACGGACTGTCGTTGGGTGTTGCGCCGCCGACGACGACATGGTTGCCGCCGCCGGTGCCGGTATGACGGCCGTCGATCATGAACTTGTCGGCGCCAAGCCGCGTCTGCCGCGCCTCCTCGTAGATCGCTGTGGTCGTCGCCACGCAGTCCTGCCAGTTCGCAGCCGGATGGATGTTCACCTCGATGACGCCGGGATCCGGAGCCACGCGGATGACGTTGAGGCGCGGGTCGTGTGGCGGACCGTAGCCCTCGATATGCACCGGCAGGCCGATAGCCTTTGCCGCGTTCTCGGCCGCCGCGACAAGTTCGAGATAATCTTCCAGCGCCTCGACCGGCGGCATGAATACACAAAGCCGTCCGTCGCGCGGCTCGACCGACAGCGCGGGGGGCCCCCCGCCCCCCCGCTCGGGGATATCCTGTTGGACCCGGGCCGGCGGGGCGGGGGCGGCGGGGTAGGACGCCGCCGGCGGGGGG
>NZ_JBVVQE010000098.1:0-19949 GCF_055811435.1 Mesorhizobium sp. WSM4837 | reverse complement strand
GGGTGGGGGTCCATCGTAAAGCGAAAGCCTCGGCCCAGCGATAGCCCTGCCGTAAACAGGGAGAAAGAGACTGGCCGCAATGCCGGCAAGCAGGGAGGGGCAGCGCCAACGCCCGGAGCGGGTGAATTCAAACCGAAGCGATTGCCCTGAAGACCGGCATTAACGAAATGGACGGCGCCATTGGGTTAGGCTAGTTTCCCACTCGTTTCAGCAACAGCTTACCTTCAGAATGTCCAAACCGCGCCTCTTTCCGCTCATCAAAAAATTTGTCGCGGCGTTTGCGCTGCTGGGGCTCGTTGCCGGCTGCGCGACGACGCCGACCGAGACCATGCTGGCGGTGCCGGCGCCGGCGCAGAAATATGCGGCTGTCGTCATCGACGGCAGCAGCGGCAAGACGCTGTTCGAGGCCAATTCGACGGCGCCGCGCTATCCGGCGTCACTGACCAAGATGATGACGCTCTACCTGCTGTTCGAGGCTCTGGAGCAGGGCCGCGTCAGCAAGACGACGCTGATCCCGGTCTCGACCAACGCCGCCAGGCAGCCGCCGACCAAGCTGCGCTTCAGGCGCGGCGAGGCGATCGATGTCGAATCGGCGATCCGGGCGATCACCGTCAAATCGGCCAATGACGTGGCGGTCGCCGTCGCCGAATATCTTGGCGGCAGCGAACAGGCGTTCGCCGCAATGATGTCGGCCAAAGCGCGCCAGATCGGCATGCGCAGCACCGTCTTCCGCAACGCGTCGGGCCTGCCGGACGCCGGCCAGCTGACGACGGCGCGCGACATGGCGGTGCTCGGCACGGCGCTGCGCGCCCGCTTCCCGCAGCATTTCCACTATTTCTCCGAAAGCGACTTCATATTCCGGGGCAGGCTGGTGCGCGGCCACAACGACATGCTCGGCCGCGTCCGCGGCGTCAACGGCATCAAGACCGGTTACATCAGAGCCTCCGGCTTCAACATCGTCACCTCCTACGATGCCGACGGCCGCCGGCTCATCCTGGTGGTGATGGGCGCCGACAGCGCGCGCCAGCGCAACGACCACGTCGAGGCGCTGATCCAGCGCAACCTGTCGCCGTCGTCGAACACGACGACGCGGCTGCTGTATGCCGAGCAGTGAGGGGTGGACGTTCGGCAGTGATGGGGCGAGATCTTGATCGGTGGTTTCACCTTGACAGGTGACGGCAATTATGGTAGGAATTTATTCATAGTGCTGATTTGCGCCCGCCCGCCGAGGCGGGTTTTTCATTCAGGCTTCGGCGCCATTCTTCATAGGCCGATAAAACCGCAGGTTTGCCGGCCTTCGGGCTTGCTTCCCGCACCTTCGAGGGTCACGGCAGGCTCCAGATCGTGGCCTCCCTGGAATGAGCAATCCGGAAAATGCGTTATTCCGAGTTCGCAACCCTGCCCGCCGGCCACTTGCCCGTTGAAGCCCGCGCCGGCTTCCGCTAAGAAGCCGTGGCTGGCCGGTTTACCGGCTGGTTCGTTTTCCGGATTAACGATCCTGAAAGCACCCGTAGCTCAGCTGGATAGAGCGCTGCCCTCCGAAGGCAGAGGTCACAGGTTCGAATCCTGTCGGGTGCGCCAAAAATGTCGGACGACATAGAAGTCTGGACGACGTCAGAAAAAATTGGACTTGAGTGGGCCAATTCGTCGGACATTCGGCGACTTGTGTGTTCGACCACCGCGGTTCGGGATCAGTTGAAGACTGGGCCATGTTTATAGGCGGACGGAAGGCTTTGCCTTTTTGGGGTTTCTGAATTTCGGTCGCCAAAGATTTGAGAGGCCCGTGCTGGCGTCTTAGCCTGGCAAGCAATAACCATTGCGAACGGCGGCTTTGCGCCCAGTCTCGGTCATTCGCACAGTTGGAGGATTCCACCAAAAGCGGACATAATCGCCGCCTCCACGCCGATCTCGGCGGGCAAACGGGATGCCTTTTCTGGCGCAGAAACGAGGGCTGGAAGGGCCCGCGGTCCCGAAGATTGAAGCTTCGCAGGCGTCAGTCGGGACTGTCTTTGCTCTCGTAGCGTTCGAAAAAGAGTATGAGGACTAGGGTCAAGGGCATCACGAAGAGAACACCGGCAAGTCAGGCCCGGTGATACCATGACCCAAGCGGCCTCCGCACCCACATTCCGGGCAATCTGCATCGGCGCGGGGCGTTGAAAAAGTCAGACTGCGCGACCGGCTGTCATACCGGGCATAGTCGGTCGAGCCGCCCGACAACCCCATCATGAAGAACAGAAAGTCGTTACAGGCATGAGCAGCCCCTACGCCGTTTAACGTGATCACGCTTGGTGCAGCGACCTCTTCGTCATCCACGTAACGCTGACGTTTGCGCTCGCCATGCGTCTTCGCTTCATCCGCAAGCTTGCCGGGATTGATCAATTGGTTGCACCAAAGACAGTTCATGCCCGGTCGCAGCGGCCTTACTACGCTGAACACGTCTGTCAGATCGCCTTCGTTTCCGACCGACACTTTGCTGCCGATCTGAACGCCGGGAATTAAATACTGGTGAATGATGGCATTGACGAGGAGGCGGGCGCGCATCTCATCAGCAGCAAGAAAGATGTAGTCACAATCGAGAAGTGCCGACGCTGATACGGGGTCCAGCACATTGCGGTCGATGGTCTGGATGCGCGCAGTCGGATTGGCCTGCCTGATGACGCGCTTGCCGATGTCGACCTTGCGCGTCGCGAACCGCAGCGCGAGGCGGCTCAGCCAGGCTGGCGCCGCGGGATTGCTGAGACACCACCAGACGTCGCCGCGCCGCGCTCCGACTACACGCGGCAGGTTGGTTGGGTCGAGACGGTCAGGATCAATCAGAACAAAGGCGCCCACACCGAGCCGGGCCAAATACTCCGCAACGAGAGAACCGACGCCTCCAAGGCCTATGATGGCAACCTTCGTACCCGACAGAACCAGTTGCCCGGCATCGCCGAATATGCGTGTCTGCCGATCATAAACCGGCAACGCTTTCACCGCCGCATGAACAGGCGATGGTCGCAATATTTGGCGGCGGCGCCCGACAATTTCGGCTCGTTCAAGCGCCACGCGTCGACCGCCCGGAAGCCAGATGTCGCCGGCGATCGCGCCTTCCGCAAACACAAGCGCCCCGACGGCATTGCCTGCGCTGATATCAAGCAGCGCCGGATACCCGCGCTCATGGCTGTTGAAATCATCCTGCGAGAAGCCGACAGAGCCGCGGCCGCCATGATTATGGATGGCCAGATAGACAAGCTTCTCATCCCGGCAAGCGAGGATATGCCGCTGGATGAACTGCGCTTTTAGCATTCGGTATCCGCGCTTGCCCGGAACGTAGTCCACACCGTCTTCCGCGAGGAAAAGGTCCCGCGCGAGAAGACGAACGTTGCCGTCAGTTGATACGTGAATGCCGGCCACCATCACGGCGCCGTGCTCATCGTGGTCGCCGGGAAACAGGTGGGCCGTCACTGTCTCGAACATCGCTTCGGGAATGGTCAGGGACCAAGGACTCTTTATCGGGATTTCAGCCATTGGTGCACCTTCAGCAGTTTATGGAGTGGCGTTTCCAGCCCGGCCGTATCCCTGCGATTCGAGCGGCGGGAAATCTGCACGGCGGACCGGGTGGGCATCGAGCCCGGAACTTTCAACGCTGCCTGCTCGGGAAAATTCTGACCCGTGGAGAAGCCTTCACCCAGGGCTGCGCCGTCGATGCGGGAAAGGCCGGATTCGACGAAGTGGGGGTAGACGTCGGCGTATGGGCACGTCGAGGGAATGTGGAAGCCGATCCAGCTCTCTTCCTGTGAAAAGGGCGCCCCAACCGGGACGCCCTCCACAATCACGTATACTCCGCCGTCGCGGTCGGCGGCGACAATTACCTTTTCGTCCCCGAACTGGTGCCTGATCGCGTCGATGGCCTTTTGCACGGCGGGGGTCATCGCGTCTCCTAGCTGTTGTCGTCGTCGGCAATGGCAAGATACTGCTGGCCGGGCTTCACCCGGACACGATCCCGGTCGCCGATGATGCGCGTCTGCCCAGGTCCGACCTCCAGGCTCAGCACGAAATCAAGCTGGATCGCGATGCCGGCGTCGATGGCGGCCTGTTTGATTTCGAGGCCGGTCTTCACTCCGCGGCGGATCGTAAAGGTCTGACCGTTCACCGCTATCTCGATCTCGGCGGGACGCTTGCGCAGACGGAAAATCTCAGCGCCCAGGTTGCTGAGGTCGACGATCTCGTCGTCTTCGAGAATGCGGTCGGGGCGATTGGCTCGTTCCAATACTACCGACAAGCCTTCGTCATCACGGCCAGCAAGGGTCTTGATCGTGGCGGCCGAGATCGGCGCGCACGGCCATTCGAGACGGAGCCCCTCGACCTCAAGGCGGAAGCTGCGATCGCTCTCCACGACGATAAAGCGTTCGATGCCGCGCGCGACGATGTCGGTCAGTTCTTCGAGGCGAAGCTCTTCAAGAGCACCGTCCGGAAGGCACTGAAGAACAATGGAGCCGGTGGGATCGCGATGCCCGGCTGCGGCGATGATTTGCCGTCCCGAGGGCATGGGATCGCGAAGCACGTGACGGGAGAAAACAAGATCGGCGCCGGCGATTTCTACCGGCCATTTGTGGCCGCGCGCTTCACTGGCATCGACCGCAGAGGTTTCCATAGTGGGCATGAGCTGCACTCCTTACCTAAAAGGTTGACCGCCGATTCGCGCTGTGCGACCGTGGATCAGATGTAAGACAGTATCGAATCATTTGGTTCATCTGTCAACCGTTGTCTTATATATGATCCAAGGAGGAGCCTATGACATGGTAACGCTGGAAAACCTCGGCCTGCGTGTGAAGGAAAAGCGCGGCGAGATGGGTATCCGGGCAGCAGCAAAGGAAATTGGAATAAGCCACGCGACCTTGTCCCGGGTGGAGCGTGGGTTCATGCCGGACCTTGCAAATTATCGACGCATCTGCCGCTGGCTCGGTATCGCGTTGGAAGATGTGGTCGGCGTGACGAGCGCACCGCAATCTCTTGCGCGCGTCCACTTCAGGAAAAAACCGACTGTGAGCGCGAAAACGGCTCAACACCTAGCGCAGATGATACTGACCGCCCAGGCGGCCATGGCGGACATTCGAAAGAATGAGGGCTGACCTTGGCCAACCTGCGCCGCGGCTTCAAGACATGGTGCGAGAACGCGGCCGCAAGCTATCGGCGCGATCTCGGACTCGCGCGCGGCGCACCTCTCGACCCTCTTCTGCTGGCCCGGCATCTTGGAATTCATGTCTGGTCGCCTGCGGACATTCCCGGCCTGCAGCAAGACATCGTCAGTCACCTGACGGTGGACGATCCGGAAAGTTGGGACGCAGTCACTATCACAGCTGAGGGCATGGTCCTGATTATTCTGAACAGCACGCCTGATCTTGGCCGGCGCAACAACTCGCTGGCACATGAACTGGCGCACATCATTCTTGAGCACGAACCCGCCCACGTATTCCATACGCCAGACGGGCACATGATGATGAACGAATACAATGAAGTGCACGAGGAAGAAGCGAACTGCCTTGCAAGCACGCTGCTTCTTTCTCGTGACGCCTTGCTAGAGGCTATCCGGCGAGGAATGTCCGACAATGCCATGGCCAAATATTTTGGCGTAAGCGCAGCTTTGCTGCGGATGCGGCGCAACTTGACTGGGGTCGACAAACAGCTCGCAAATAGCCGGACCTGAAGTGGGCTAAGCTGCTGTGTCGCCGTAAAACAGCGGCTCTTCGTTTAGCTTTTGTCGCAACTGTCGCCATCCCGGCATCCGTTCATCTAGCATTGCTTGAAAGCGCGTGCTGTGGTCCGGAACCAGGAAGTGCAGCATTTCATGCAGGATCACATAGTCCAGGCATTCCGGTGTCTTCTTGGCAAGCTCCAGATTCAGGCGGATGGTTCTGAGGGCTGGATTGCTGCTGCCCCACTTGGTTTTCATACGTTGGATGAAGAAGCGGGAAACCTGAAGCTCCAAGGTGACTTCCCACTTGTGCACCAAGGGAGCCGCCGCGAGGCGCAGTTCACGGCGATACCAGTCGTCGACCAACTCCCGCCGCCGCTGCGGGGAGGCGCCCGGTTCAACCCGTAGCACCATATCGCGATGGCGCAATTCCACACCGGCCGCGCCCTCCTCTTCAAGCCGCAATAGGAAACGTCGCCCCCAAACGTAGTGACTTTCACGTTCCAGGAACTCGCGCGGCGCCTCACGCTCTTGCGAAAGGAGCTTTCCCTGCTGCTTCTTTATCCATCCGAGCTTGGAGATCGCGAACAGGCGAACATTCTCAATGGTCATGCGATTAGGAGCAGATATGCGCACCCGGCCAGTCGGTGGGTACACGCTCAGATGGACGTTCTTGATGTCCTTGAACACCACATCGACTGATATGCCGCCGATATCGAGTTCGGTGATCATCAATACTCCTTCTGCGCCTTGATGATGAGAAACACGCGCTCGACCTCGGCGAAGTCCTGAAGGATTTTGTAAAGCGCAGCCTTGATGAGCTGCTCACGGGCCTGAACACCGCGCCAGCTATCCGGGCGGCTCGATTTCACGGCCTCATCCACTTTTAGGGCAAGCGCCTCGTCTTGACCGAGGTTGTTGTAAAGGGCGCGTTTGCCCGGAGTATTCAGACTCGATGGCGTATCGTGAGCTTGGCCCGCCTCGACGCGCCGTGCGAGCGCGGCTATCTGCTTGAGATACTCCTCATATTCAATCGCCTTGGCTTTACGGCTTGCGATGATTTCATCCAGGAGCGCAGAGATTTTTTCATAGAACGCCGGATCGTTGAGATGTTCCTTGATGATCTTGCTGCGGACGTTGTTCTCGATCGTCTCGGCGATCGCGTCCTTATTCCCTTTTAGGCCGCCGAGCTGGGATGAGATCGCATCCGCGATCCCTGTCTTCACGATCAGCTCCAGAAGGCTCATACCATCGAACGGCGAAATTTTGCGCGGCTCATCGGCCTCGATATAGGTGTCGATCAGGTGCCGCATATCAGCCTCGTAAGCCTTCAGATCGAGGCTTTCGTTGCTGGCCAGGCGCACAGTATCTCGCGCATTCAGGTAGTGCTCGACCTGTTTCTTGATGCGAGCGACATCGCCGACGCTGTAGCCGGCGGCATCCATCTCATCAGCGATATTGGCGTACGCACGCAGCAGGCCGGCAGTCGCCTTGTACAACGCCGCGCGTTGAGGTTCCCGCTCTGTGAGATCCGACGCGATCTCGGTGTTTCCGCAGAAGAAATGAATATATTCCAATTCTCCTTTCGGCGACTCCACAGGCTCGCAAAGCAGGATGATGCCTTCCAGGGCCTGATCGAGGCGTTCCCTGCCTTTCTTCAGACGATCTTTGAGCAGCACGTCGGGAGACGGCCCGTCGTCCGGATGGTCAAGCTCCGAGGTATACACCGCGATCGCGTTTTCGACCTTCTTGAACAGGTCCTTATAATCGACGATGTACCCAAAATCCTTGTCCTCGCCGTCTAGTCGATTAGTCCGGCAAATCGCCTGAAACAGGCCATGGTCCTGCATCGACTTGTCTATATAGAGATAGGTGCAGGGCGGCGCGTCGAAGCCCGTGAGCAGCTTGTCCACGACAACCAGCAACTTCATGTTTGCCGGTTCCTTGGTGAAAAGAGCCTTCGCCGCTTCCTCGTAGACTTCAGTCTTGGAGAGCCCGCCCTTGGCTTCAACGCCCTTAAGCAGCTCGACATATGTGTTGTAAATGAACTGACGGTCCGTATCGGTGTTGGCGCCTGTTTCTTCCTTCGTAACGTCCTGCGCGTTCGGATTGTACGACGTGATAAGAGCGCACTTGTTGCGGAAGGGCGTCTTCTGAAAAAGCTCGAAGTACTTGCAAGCCTCGTAGATGCTGGAAGCCACGAGGATCGCATTGCCGCGCTCGCTTGACAGGCGGGGCTTAACGCTGAAATCGAAGACGATGTCGCTGACGACGCGATCCATCCGGGAGCGTGAGCTGAGCACGTTTTGCATCGTGCCCCATTTCTTTTTCAGCTCATCCCTTTGCCAATCATTCAGCGCCTTGGTTTTGGCATCGAACCACTGGTCAATCTTATCCTCTGATCCCAAGCTCTGGTCGATATCGCGCGCCTCGTAAACGAGATCGAGTACGACTTCGTCATCGACCGCTTCACTGAATTTGTAGGTGTGGATATAGCCGCCGAATATCTCCAGGCTTGTCTGTTTGTCCTTCTTGAGCAATGGCGTGCCGGTGAACCCCATGAAAACCGCGTTGGGCATCATCGCCTTCATAGCGCGGTGGAGTCTGCCGCCTTGCGTACGATGACATTCATCCACGAAAACAAAAACTTCACCCACCGTCTTGCTAGGCTGTGCTTCCAGTTCCCGGATGAAGGCGTCGAAGTCGTCCACGTCCTTGCGACCGAATTTATGCACCAGTGAACACAGGAGGCGGGGTGTCGCTTGGCCCAACTGGGTCATAAGGTCTCGACCACTGCTGGTGCGCTTGACCTGCTCGCCCGAGTCTCTGAAGACGCGCTCAATCTGCTTATCGAGCTCGTCGCGATCGGTGATCACGACGACACGGGCATGCGGATTGTTCTCAAGAATCCACTTGGCCAGCAGCACCATTACGATGCTCTTCCCGCTGCCCTGGGTGTGCCAGATTATTCCGCCTTTGCGCTCCCGCGCGTACTCCTGTGCGGCCTTGATCCCAAAATACTGATGGACGCGGGGGAGCTTTTTGACGCCGCCGTCGAACAGCACGAAATCGTGGAGCAATTCGAGGACGCGGTCTTTGCGACACATCCGCAACAGGTATTTGTCCAGCTTGAAGCGCGTGTCGTCCTGCTCGTCTTCCTTCCATTTCAGGAAGAATTTCTCCGGTGTTCCGATCGTCCCGTACTGCAAGCCCTCGGTATCGTTCCCGGCAAACACGAACTGAATGGTGCTGAAGAAGGCTTGGTTGAACTCCGGCTTCTGATTTGAGAGCGCCTGTCGGATTCCGTCGCCGATAGTTACCCGACTGTTTTTCAGCTCGACCATGCCGAAGGCTATGCCGTTCAGGTAAAGTACCAGGTCGGGGCGGCGTTCAAGACCACCCTTCAGCGTGACTTCCTCGGCGATGGCAAAATCGTTATTCGCCGGTTCGTCCCACTCTATCAAATGGACGGTCTCGGTGGCTTTCCCCGCCTCCACCTTCACGGCCACGCCATAGCGAAGGAGATTGTAGACAGCCTGGTTATTGGCATAGAGGCTACGGCTGTTGTTGCTCGCCTCTGTGCGCAACTTGTAAATGGCGGCGCTTATCTGGGTGGCGCCATAGCCGCGCTTCGTCAACGACGCCGAAAGCAGGTCGTCTTCGATATTGCTGTTGCCGTCCCGGTCCGACCAGTCGCCCAAGAAGCGATAGCCCAGCTCGTCACGGAAGAGCTCGATGACGCGCTTCTGCGTGGCCCGCTCCGGCTTGCCGATATCGTTCACAACCCAACTCCCCCCTCATACAAGATCATATCAATCTTACCCGCCCAGTCAGCAATTCCTGCATCAGGCCCTGCTTCATCTGGCGAGCCTTCGCAAGCTTCCGGTCAATACCCGAAATCTCGGCATCCATATCTGACAGTATGTCAGATATCGCCGCTCTTTCGCGCTCGTCCGTTGGGAACGGCACTGAGAAAGATTTTAGGCTTTTGTTGGTAATTTGATTAATAGTGGCACCCAAATGCTCGTGTATTTGGCGCTTTACAATATCCGACTGAAACTGATGAAATAGATAATTGTGATATGGCGTCCTGTAGACTGCCATGAACGCCCCAAACGTCATGCCATGACAGCGTTCATCAATCTTCGCACATTTGCCGATCAAATCGCGGCTTCCATTTCTGACGCAAATAAGTACATCTCCGCTACGAACCATAATCCGATCCGGTATCGGCATTTTTACAAAAACATTGTCATCAAATTTGAGGGTGCCGCCGTCAACATTCGACGAACGCAGCACAAGAGTGCCGTCTGCGCTAACGTCCTTCGGTGAGTACGTAAGTCCAATAAGCACCTCTCCCAACTGGTTGAGAGATTGAACTGCCCATTCGCCTCGGAAACCCGGAAGTCTTCGCTGCCCTGAAAGTAGTTCTTGAACTGCCCCCTGCTTAATCTGCGACTTCTTCGTAATTAAAGTCTCATAGCCCCGAATTTGCTCATCTACATCATGAAGAACCTCAGCTAATGCGTATTGTTCGGCGATGGGAGGCAATGCGACCCGTAAGTCCCGAAATACTGGCATATAGACGGTATTATGGGTGCTGCCGGCCATAAGCTTCTTCCACTCCGCAGCCATACTGCGGAATAGATAGACCAAGAAGTGGTTGTGAACTTGAGGCCCGCATATGTAGCAGGCAAAATCCTGGCTTGTTGCCATATCGAGACCAAGTACCGTTGACTTTCCAACAGTAGCTGTGCGGGAAAAGATCACAGTTCCAGCCGGCAAAAGCCTGGCTGACGAATTTGCTATGCCTGCTGGTGTAATTGACTGCGCGGTCGTCGTTATTTCGCGACAATCAAGCCCATTGCTATCGTGCAAAGAGACCCATGGAATATTCCCATCCCAGTATGCAGGCTGTCTGCGGCTCGGTGTGTGACCGCTTTCAAGACGCGCTACGTCGGTTAGGCGGACAACGCGCCACCCAATCGGAACCGTACCAACTTCGGAACGATAGAAGCCTTTTGGAATCTTGTTTGTGTGGTCGGATGATGAGGAGGAATTTCGGGCATCTTGCGTTCGAACATTCAGCATGAAAATCCCATCCCCTTAAGATGGGCGTCTACCTTTGCTTGGAGGCGAGCGACGTTCGCTATCAGGTCAGGAAGCCGCGCTTCATATCTAGCCGCCAGAACCCGAACACGCTGCGCCAGCGCTTGACTAATGCGGTCCATCTCCCCATGAATGCGCGCGTCGATTGCCCCCAGCCATTTGTCATCAACGGCCAGCACCTTGATCTCGCCCTCTGACAGCTTCGGATACTTTTTGTAGGCTGCGAGATCGAGTGCGACTTCCGCTTCACGGATTTCCTTTTTTAGGTCTGCTTCACGCCCCGACAGCTCCAACCATTCATTGAGAATCGATGCCTCTTCCTTCGCTTCCTTGTCGACCTTAATCTCCTTCAGACGCGCAACGACGTTCGCCTTGTTGACCTTCTCTAGCTCAGCAAATGCCCCATCCTCGCCGCTATG
Source organism: Mesorhizobium sp. WSM4837 (assembly GCF_055811435.1). Classification (NCBI taxonomy): domain Bacteria; kingdom Pseudomonadati; phylum Pseudomonadota; class Alphaproteobacteria; order Hyphomicrobiales; family Phyllobacteriaceae; genus Mesorhizobium; species Mesorhizobium sp. WSM4837. The sequence goes on along the minus strand of NZ_JBVVQE010000098.1, from coordinate 8,747 downwards.
CTCCTCTTCAAGCTCGGCAAGGCCGGCAGAAACGGATTCCAGGTCTGCCGTCATTTCATTGATGGCACCCTGTTCATCAGCGAAGTAGCGCGCCACGATCAGGGACTTCGGCACGAGATCGCATGCCCAGCCACGATCCTTCTCCTTGCCTTTCTTGTCCTTCTCGATAACGCGGTAAGTTTGCGCCTTCCAGCCATCAGCGGCGATCAAGTAGCAATCGTCCTGCATCACCTCCGCCCAGTAGTCCATCTGGTGCTGGTAGACGTCGTACTTGCTGATGAGCGGTTTGCCGGAATAGTGGGACAGCAATTCCTCTGAGAGCTCGAAAATAACATCCTTCGGGTGATGACCGGCCTTTAGCGCCTTCAGCTTCTCCGCGCTGCGAACGCGCCAGGCATCAAAATGCTTGTTCATACCGGCGATGAAAGCCGTGAACTCGGGATGGCCGAAGATGGTGGACTTGATCGCCGCCTTGTCGATGGTCAGCTCGACATAGCCCTTGCGGCACTCCTTGAAGAGCGCCTTCTTCAAAGACGGGCAGATGTCCCAATACGCCTTGAGCGCATCGATATCCGACTGCGGAATACCGCCGCGCAGATGGCCTTCAATATTCTGCCGGTCTTCCTGCTTCTGGCTGTCGATGTAGCGGGGGAGATTGAGGTTGAAGTCTTGTTTCTCGATCTCGTCGAACGACGCCATGCGGGAGAAACCGGGAATATCGAGGCGCTTCGAGAACGCGTCGACGATCTTGTGGATGTCCTGCGACCGCAACCGGTTCTTCGGGCCATCCTTCATGAAGCCTTGACTGGCATCGATCATGAAGATGCCCTTGCGGGCTTGCGCGTCTTCCTTGTCGATAACGATGATGCAAGCCGGAATGCCCGTCCCGTAAAACAAGTTAGCGGGAAGGCCGATGATCCCCTTGATGTAGCCCTTGCGCACAAGGTTGCGGCGGATTTCAGCTTCGGCACCGCCACGGAAGAGAACGCCATGCGGCAGAATGCATGCGCCTTTCCCAGTGCTCTTCAGCGACCGTACGATATGCAGCAGATAAGCGTAATCGCCCTGCTTTGCGGGCGGGACGCCGAACGCTTTGAAGCGATCATGCTCATCATGGAGCGGATCAAGACCGGTACTCCAGCGTTTGTCGCTGAAAGGCGGATTGGCGACGACGTAGTCGAATGTCTTTAGCGCGTCACCGTCCCTGAATTTCGGATCGGTGAGGGTGTTGCCCTGCATGATCATCGCTGTCGGCGTGTTGTGCAGGATCATGTTCATGCGCGCGAGACCGCTCGTCGCGGAGTCTTTCTCCTGCCCGTAGAGCGTGACATTGGTCCCGGCCTCGTCGGCCACTTTCAGCAGCAGTGATCCCGAGCCGCAGGTCGGGTCATAGACGGTGGTGTCGCCGCTGGTCTTGGCGGAGCGAATGCCGATAATCTGCGCCATTATGCGGCTGACTTCGGCGGGCGTGTAGAACTGGCCTTTGCTCTTTCCACTCTCGGTCGCGAAATGGCGCATCAGATATTCGTAGGCGTCGCCCAAGATATCGTCGCCGTCCGCCCGGTTGGAGGAAAAATCCAGCGCGGGGTCTTCAAAGATGGCGATAAGGTTGGTGAGTTTTTCGACCTTTTCCTTCCCGTCCCCGAGTTTCGACGCTTCGTTGAAGTCAGGAAAGTCAGCCTGGGAAAGCTGCTGGTTGGCAGCGGCCAGAGGCGCGATGATTTTCTTGTTGATCTGGTCGCCGATGTCCGGCGTGCCCTTCAGCGCCACCATGTCCGAAAAGCTGGCGCCCTTTGGCACCGTGATCGGCGCATAAGGGACATTGGCGTACTTGTCGCTGATATAGCGGATGAACAGGAGAGAGAGAACGTAGTCCTTGTACTGGCTGGCATCCATGCCGCCGCGCAATTCATCGCAGCTCGACCACAGGAAGCTATAAAGTTCTGATTTCTTGAGCGCCACGTCAGCCGTTCCCCTTCAATTCTGTTTTCACGGCTGCGGCGCTATCTTGCGCCTTAAGCCGCTCATATTCTTCTACGGCGACCACGACCACGACCTTCCGGCCGTGCTTTTCGATCGCTACGGGCTCGGCCCGCGCACTATCGATCAGCATGCCAAAGGCATTCTTCGCGTCCTTTGCGGACATGGATTTCATGGGTCTGATCCCTGCCCCGAATCTGTCCATAATGGCCATTTAAGCTATTAGTCGCAACACCCAAGCGGGACCTTATGCTCATGCCCGGTTTCTGGCCTGCCATACGCAAACGCGTATTTTCATTGTTTATACGCCTTCGCGTATATTGAAATTTTAGACGCAAACGCGTATATTGACGATTTATACGGCATCGCGTATATTTATGCGTGGAGGCCTACAATGAACGAACATATCGCCCGCACAGAAAAACAGCTCGGCGCCATCCTGCGCCGCGCCCGAAAGCAGGCCCGGCTGAGCCAGGGCGCCTTAGGCGAGCAAATCCATCTACGCCAGGGCACAGTCTCACGTCTGGAAGCCGGAGAGCCAGCTATCCAGCTGCGGACTTTAATGGAAGCCCTTTCGGCCCTGAGCCTAGAACTGGTCGTCCGCCCACGCACCCAGGGAAGTGCCGCCGACATCGAGGACCTGTTCTGATGGCACGGAAGCGCGCTCACGCCCCTCTCAATGTCTTTCTGAACAGCCGCCATGTCGGCGTACTGCGACGCGAGGCGACAGGCGCAATCGACTTCCAGTACGGACGCGACTGGTTGGACTGGAGCGGCACATTCCCGGTGTCGCTGTCGCTGCCCCTGCGCGAGGACCGGTATATCGGCACCCCAGTCATCAATGTGTTCGACAACCTGCTGCCCGACAGCGACCTCATCCGAAAGCGCGTCGCCGAACGCGTCGGCGCTGACGGCACAGACGCCTTCAGCCTGCTGACCGCTCTCGGCCATGACTGCGTCGGCGCACTCCAGTTCTTGCCCGACGGCATCGACCCCGGCACCGCCGGCGACACCGACGGCAAACCGATCAGTGACGACGAGGTCGCCGACATCATCAAGAACCTCGCTGCAGCACCGCTCGGCATGGGCGAAGACGAAGATTTCCGAATCTCAATTGCCGGTGCTCAGGAGAAAACCGCGTTGCTGCGCAAGGACGGCCAATGGTTCAAGCCGACAGGAACGACCGCAACGACCCACATCCTCAAACCGCAGATTGGCCAGCTCCCCAACGGCATCGACCTGTCGAACAGCGTTGAGAACGAGTATCTTTGCCTAAGACTGCTGCATTCGTTTGGCGTCCCGACGCCCGCTGTCGAGATCGCTGATTTCGGGGAGCGCCGCACACTGATCGTCGAACGCTTCGACCGCCTTTGGGCGAGAGATGGTCGACTGCTGCGACTGCCGCAGGAAGATATCTGCCAGGCGTTGTCGATCCCACCGACCAAAAAATACCAGTCTGATGGCGGTCCCGGCATGCGCGAGATCATCAATCTGCTCAAAGGCAGCGACACGCCGGATGCCGACATCACGACATTCATGCGTGCGAGCATCATATTCTGGCTTCTCGGCGCGACTGACGGGCATGCGAAAAACTTCAGTATTTTCCTCAGTCCCGGCGGGCGCTTTCGCATGACACCGCTCTACGATGTGCTGACAGCGCAGCCGAGCCTCGACCAAGGCCAAATCCCCCGCAAGAAATTCAAGCTCGCGATGTCAGTCGGAACGAATCGTCACTATGCCATTAATGACATCATGCCCCGGCATTTCATGCAGACGGCAGACCTCGCTGGTGTCGGTACCCCGGCGATGCTCTCGATCTTTGAAGACATTGAAGCGAACGCCGAACGGCAAATGCAAGCTGTTATCGAGTCGTTGCCCGCTAGCTTCCCCGATCAACTCGTGACCTCGACCATGGCCGCCATCAAGCAGCGCACAAAGCGGGTCGCAGAATCACTGTCAGAGGTTTCTCATGTCTAATGCTAGACAAAACCCGCGCATCGCCATCCTGGGATGGGGCTCCCTCATTTGGGACAAACGACCCGAGTTCGACGAGCATCATGAAGGATGGTTGCCCGGTGGGCCCACGCTGCCGTTAGAATTTTCGCGAGTCTCCGAGAAAACCCGTAAAGGCGCACTTACGCTTGTCATCGATCCCGAAAACGGCAGGGAGTGTTCGGTCAATTACGCCGTCAGCACACGCCGTAACCCGGTAGATGCCATCGCCGATCTCCGTTGTCGCGAAGGCACGGTCATGCGGCGCATGGGATTCTATTTCGCGGACGACAGCGACAAGGGTGTACCGGATGTCCCTCCCACGATCGCGCCGTGGGCCGCTCAACAGAACTTTGATGTCGTCGTCTGGACTGGTTTACCGGGCGACTTCAAGGAAAAGACCGGGAAGGATTTCTCTATTCCAAACGCCGTTGCCCATCTTCAAAACCTGACACCGGAAGGCAAAGCGATGGCCGCGACCTACGTCTTCCGCGCACCTGACTTCATCAAAACGCCGCTGCGCGATGCCTTGCAGGTTGAGCCTTGGTTCAACACGACGCCACAGCCTTTGGCATCCAGCACAAAGGCAAGCTGATCGATTGGCTAGCGAGGCATTATCTCTGCCCGCAGCATTTCTTGTACTTGTTGCCTGAACCACAAGGGCAAGGCTCGTTCCGGCCAACCTTTCGCTGTTGGCGAGGAATTATAGGCCTTATCGGAAAAGGCGGTACCCATTGTGGTGGCGGACCTAGAGCTCGGATTCGGGAGATCAGCTTGCTCTGGTTCTGCAACTCCCCTCTGCCTTCCTCACTAAGGCCTTCAGCATAGGGAAGCAGGCGTACCATTTCTCTCTCCGCAGCATCAAACTCGCCACAATAGGCAAGAATGACAGCGTATTGGCTGCGGACCGGCACAATGCGATCGAGGATTTTGAGGCGCAGGACGATCGGCAGGAGATTTGTTTCGATCACCTGACGCGCGCCGATAAAATCGTTGCGTTCCACGAAATCACCCGCCAAGTCCTGGCCGACCCGGATCAGCGAGTCGAAGGCGTGCGCCACTTCGTAAAACTTCATGGCGTGAATTCGGCCCAACGGCGAAGCCCGGCCTGTGCGCTGAAGAGCCTGCGCGTTCAGGTCCAGAGTGTCTGCCAGATGCTTTGCGTGATCTGGATAATCGGGAACTTTCCGGATCAGGGGTACGAGTGCCGGAGAGTTGCGGCCCATGACATCGGCTGGCTCTATGCCCAGGACATCATAGTACTCTCTTATAAGTTCAGACGTTTCGTTGATGGCGGGCTCATAGACGCCTAGCTTGAATAGAGCGAGGGCGGCATTGTACCGGAAAATCCGCAAGTGCTGAGGCGTATCAGGCAGAAGCTCGATGACTTCTGCAATCGTGTCGCGGACCCCCGTTTCATCGTTTTGGGCGGCCTGGATATGCAGGCGCTTCATCCCGTGTGCCAGGCGTTCATCCGCACCCAGCTCGTGCTCAGCGAGCAGCTTCGCGGACGCTTCATTGAAGGCTACTGCGTCTTCGATTGCGCCCCTTTTGAGCGCAGAGAATATGAGCCCGTCCAATGCCCAGAAGCGGTCCTCAGCTTCGGTGTCGTCTGAGGCCGCCGCGCCCTCCAGGAAGCGCAGTATCTCCGGCAGGACGCCAAGCTCATGGAACATCTCATCGGTGGCAAACTGGACAAGCGTTTTTGTGTCGCCGACTGCGGCGAGCATCCGGAGATAAAAGTGTAATTTGGCGGGCTCCCAGTCCTGCCGCAGCGATTCCGAAACAATATCTTTGAGGGCAATCTGCGCCTTCTTAACGGCTTCACCTCCTTGGCTCTCAAGGTGGGCGCGTCCTAAAAGGCGCAGCGCATCGTGAATCTTGATGCGTCCGTCACTGTAACTTTCGACTAGACCCGCAGAGCGCAGCTCCCTGAAACGGCTGGCAACCGCCTTCTCATCAATACCGAGCGTGGTGCTGACAAGCGCCTTCGCCTCGTCGCTCTTCAGTGGAATGTCGCACAGGCTTAGAACTCCCAATCCGTCGCGACCTGCTGGCGAAAGGCCTTCGAGGACGCGGACCAGGATCAGTTCCTGAGCGGTTTCGACTTCATGCGTCAGACCTTCAAGATCATCGCAGAAGGCACCGAGGTTGCCGCCATACTGACCGGCCGTGACAGCCATGGCATTCTGGACATACAACGGCAGCCCGGCGGTCAGCTGAATTAGGCGCTGACAGGTTGCCAAGTCTGCACGACACCCATGCGCGCTCGCTTCAAGAGCGACGGTGTCGGTCGACCACCCCTGTAGAGTCTCTGCCTGGATTTTGAGAAGAGCTCCGAGCTCGGTAACGTTTCTGCCAGGCTGGCAAAGGATTACAAAATTCAGATCGCGCCCCTGCTCAACCAGGGTCAGAATATCCGCAGGAGGGAGCCTGTGGCCGTTGTCCAGAACTAGCGTAACCTGTTCACCCCTTGCCGCCGCACGGTTGCCAATAGCCCTCAGAATCTCCGGTCCGGTCGCTCCTGGAAGAAGTATTTCTCCTAGCGTTCCCCCCGACCTTCCAAAAAGCCGAGCGGCAAGTTCGCGGGCAAGAGATGCTGCCAAGGCGGGCCCTGGCGTCTCGACAACATCGTAATAGGCAACGGTTCCCAGCGCATGGGATGCGGCCTGCGATACCCACGAGGTCTTTCCCGCGCCGGAGTAGCCGACGATCATTCGCAGCCGCTGGCCCGTTTGCAGAGTCGGTTCGTTCTCTTGAGTGCGATAAACCGGCGGCGGCGCTGGAAAATCCTGAAGCTGCACGACCAGCTGTTCAAAGAGGCCGCTGAGTTCTTCTACCGAGAATGAATGGTCGGCACGCGGAGGATTTCCCGCTGATGCCGCCATCACCATGCTCGCCAGTTTCCAGACCAAAGTGTCGGGGGCCAGCAGCGCGAACGGCAATGTTGCAGCGAGGGCCGCGCACTGGGAAAGCGCATGATCAAGATCGGATTGCGGCTCCGGCAAAGCCGGTTCACCAGGATCTTCGCAACCAGGCCAATGGATCGCAACATCGATCGGCCAGTCCGCCGCTCCCGTCGCCGCCATCAAGGCAGGACCGGGCTTCACATTCGCGGCAACGACAAAGGTCGCCGCGCCGGTGCGACGACCTTCAGCATGCTCTGCCCTTAAGGCGTTAAACCGCTCAAGCGCACCGTCGATATCGGATTTCGTGAGAGCTGCTGCGCGAGACTTGACCTGCACGTATATGTGCCGGCCAGGCAGGACGATCTCAATATCCTCATCTTGTTCCACCACTATCGCCAACGCGCCGGCCTTCTGCGCTCGTAGCAGGCAGGCGACCGCGTACAGATGCTGATACAGGAACCCTCGATGGACACTTTCGATGCGCCCAAGCTGGGCCGCATCCATCACCGCGGGCTCAGTGGGTGTCGGGTCGTCTTTGTTTTGTGCCCCTTGCGCGCGACTCACGGCTTTGCCGGATGAACAATATGCGCCCACCCGTCCTCGTTCCGCGTGTCATTAACGCCGTCTGAGAAGTCGTCCAGAATCTCATAGAGCTGATGTTCGTTCAGAGCAGGCGGGTTCGACAGGAGGGCCTTGTCATAGCGCTTGTTCCAGACGGTGAATATTTCTAGTTCCCCACCCAGTCGTGGGAGCATGAAGGCGATCGCCACCAAGCCCTTATGGGCGCGAAGGATGCCCTGCTGCGTTTGATGTCCCGCCAGGTTGGATTTCCCGTCGAACTCGGGAAGCTCGAAAACCTGCTCTCCCGCATTTCCAAATGCAATCTGCCACAACTCGCCACTCACGCAGCTCCGTGCGGGAGGTGCGTCGTGAAAGAAAACGGGGAGCAAGCCGCTCGCACCTTGAGATATTCCGGCGAACCGGCCGAGATCAACGACGAGAACCGTGGGGCCCCAATATATCTGGTCGGGCTTTATGTTGTTGATGATCTTTCCGATGGTCTGGTCGATCCTCTTCACAACGCTGGCCGTCGGAAGCGCACCGGAGATTTCGAGCGGCTCCCCAAAATGAATACCGGGTTTTCTCGCTCTCCCGTCTAAGTCAGCAGCATTATCCAGCGCACGCTCGGCAAGCTCTTTGTGCCTGAATAGCGGGTTGGTGATTTCCAGCGCCTTGATCTCGAAATAGAGATCGCCCGCATGGCGACGGTGCACGAAATCCGGACGTTTTTGATTCTGTTTGCCGGTTCCAGGCGTACGCGCGAGCGACACGCCCCTGCCAGTCACCGCAGCGTAAAAGGCAACCTCAGAATACGCTTCGTAGCATTGTGCCATCCGGTGAAAATCTTCCGGACGGGCCACGACCTTCAGCTTGTCGTAGAGTTCTTTGAGGAGGGATGACAGGGTCGAGTCGTTAACCGCCGCGGCTTCAATCTCTTCGATCTTCTCAAGCGTCATGAGGGACACTGGAATGGAGAACGTCAGCCCAGATAACATTTGGGCAACTCTCACATATTCATCCTTGGTTTTTCCCACTGCCCCTCCAGCCATTTCTGCGCGGTGACGATTGTTCATCCGCCAATCAGCCTTCGCTCACCCTTTTGACTAATACTGCGGTATCGGAGCGATCAGCAAGCAATAGAAAGACCACGGAAACAGCTAAGATCAGCTGTGTTTCCATAAGTGTAATCAACCTGCTTCGTCTGGAGCCGTGCGGCGCCGCCCCCCCGGCGGGGGCCCGCGCGCCCCCGCACACGCCGCCGGGCGGCGGTGGTGGTGTGTTTCCCAGCCACGCTACCCCGCGCGG
>NZ_JBVVQE010000097.1:0-20141 GCF_055811435.1 Mesorhizobium sp. WSM4837 | reverse complement strand
CCCCGCCCCCCGCCGGCCACCCCCCACCGCCACCCCCCCCCCCCCCCAAAAACCCCCCCCCCCCCCCCCCCCCCCCCCCCCGCCCGGGGGCCGGGGCGCGCCCCGCGGCTCCGTCCAGGGGTCATGGGCGTGAATTCGGCCGGGGCGAGCCAGAGTCCGGCCATGTCAAGACTCGGTCTCTAAGCGATTGGGTTTGACCTTACCGGTACTCGAAGATCGACCTGAAAATTCCGGGCGCGATCACCGACAGCGGGTTGACGTCCAGTTTGGGCTTGTTGGCATTGCCCCTGAGCCGGTAAGTCACGCCGATCAGCCCGCGATCACGGCCATTGCCGAGCAGCGCGCCGAACAGCGGCAGTTCGCCAAAGATGCGGTTGATGCCGTAGACCGGCATGAAGGTGCCGGTCATGTCCATGTTGTTGTTCCGGTCATAGAGCGTGCCCTGGAAGGTGGTGCCGATGCGCGGGCCGCGCAGCACGCCATTAGCCAGCTTCAGATAGCCGGCGCCCTTTTCGATCTCGGAAAAGCCGCGCTCGAACTTCACCCTCGACGTGTCGATATTGGCTTTGACGGCTTCGTTGAGGCTGCGGCTGTCGCCGGCCGGCGTCGTCGATACAAGCGAGGCGAGTTTCGGCTCGTTGACCACGAAGAAATCATGCGAGTCGACCTGGCCCTTCATCGGCCCATCGCTTGCCCCGGCGAGCGCCAGGGTGATCGAGCCGCCCTCCATATGCTCGTAGATGTTGAGGAACCGCAGGATTGCGCCGGCGTCGGCCGACCGCACGTTGAGGGCGCGCTTGCCGGCGCCGGTCGTATTGCTGATGCTGATGGCAGCACCCGAACTTGCCGTGGCGCTCACCTTGAGCCCATTCACCCTCGAGCCGGCGGCGCTGTAGTCGAGCTTCAGGTTCGACAGCGTCTCGTTGTGGAAGCCGGTCAGCGAATTGACGTCGGCGCTGACCGAAATCGCGTCGGAGCCCGTGGCCTTGGTGGCGGTGTCGACATCGGACGTGAATTGCTTGATCAGCGAGCGCGCGTCCAGCGCGCTGCCGCTGATGTCGATCGCGTAGCCCTTGCCCGATCGTTTCACCGAAACGGCAACGTTGTCTCCCCGGTTCAGCTTGACGTTGCTGAACCGCGCCGAAGACAGGGCGCCTTTGACCAGCACAACGCCGCCATCGATCGAAAAGGTCTTTCCATTCAGGTCGAAGTCGGACAGCGTCGTGGTGTCGCCGGATTTGGCCATGGCAAATGTGACATTGGCTGGAATGCCGGGGCCCTTGCTCCAGCCTGCCCAGGGAATGTCCAGCCTCGCATTGGTCAGGTCCGCCGAAACAGTCTGGTTGCCCGTGCCGCTCTTGTCGATCTCAACCTTGACGGTTCCGGAAAGCAGCTCCGACAGGCCAGGCATGGCGGCGGCACGTATCTTGTCGTCGAGCATCAGCGCCACTTTTCGGCTGCGTGGCGGTCCGCCATCCCTGAGCGGTTCGATCAGGTCGAGTTCGGCTGGAATGCCGTTGAGCAGCGCCTTGGCTGATATCACCGCCTTCTCGCGTTCGACCGTGATCGAACCATCCGCGTCGGTCACCGTCTGGTCTTCGAACGGCTTGCCCAGCGACAGGTCTTTGTAATCGAGCGTCACCAGCCAATCGAGTTTCGAGCTGTCGACGCCTGACTGCAGCGGAATATCCGCCTTGACGTGGCCGGTCACCGTGCCCGACAGGTCGTCCGGCAGCAGGCCGACATGGCGCATGGCATTGATCGGCTCGTAGGAGGCGAGCTCGGCGATTGCGGACGCCTCCCCGGCAACGTCGATATCGAGCGCGCCGATCACCGGCGGGCGGTTCGCCGCCTTGATCGTCATCGTGCCGTTGCTTGCCGCCACCGTGCGGCCGCTGGCCATATAGACGCTGCCCGAGGACAAGGCGATGTCGACGTCGTTGCCGTGGAATTCGACGACGCCGACGGCATCGCGTATCGGCGGAATGCGACCGGCCGTATCGAAGCGCGATCCTTCGACCTGGAACCGGCCGAATATCTCATCTGATGAAAGCGGGATCCCGTTGCCAAGGCGCCCGGGCACGACCTGGAACTGCAGGCTGGCGTCGACGACGCGGCCGCCGAACAGGTTTTTCAGCACCCACAGGCGAGCGTTTCGCGCCGAAAACCAGGGCCACAATTGCTTGACATGCGAGACGGGCATATCGTGGACGTTGAAGGCTACAGATATGCCCGGCACCTTTCCCCTGGCGAACTCGACAGAAGCTGTGCCCAGCGCCTCGCTGGCGGACCCGGATCTGATCCCGATCTGCTCGGCCACCAGCTTGCGGCTGCGGGTCTGGTAGACGCCGGCCACCCGGGCGATGAAATTGAGCGCAGGTTCGGAGGATTCCGAAGGCGCCAGCGTCGAGCCGTCGCTGGTCAGGTCGTAGCGATAGGACGGCTCCTCGCCCGCTGTTCCAGTCGCCGGCTTCGGCCCGATCGAACCGGCGAACTCGAATGTCGAGCGACCGGTCCTCACTTGCAGCCGGTCCACCTGGACCTTGTTGGCGCCGGCGACAAGCGTCGCAGCGAGATCGACGTCTGCTGGAAGCGAGCCACGCGTGCCAAGATCGAGCACGGCACCGGCGAACGACAACGAGGCCGTCAGCCGCGACGCGTTCTCGCCGGATCCTTCCGATCCCGCCAGCTTCAAGGCAATCGCGCCAAGCGTCCCGCCCGGCGCTGCCGCAGCCTGGTCAAGCTGCGCTATCTCGACGCTGGCATCCAACGCCGTCACGCGCCGCGTCGTCGTATCGCGGCTCGCTGAGGCGGCGATGGTGAGTGCCCTGCCGTCGACGGCCGCGTCGGATGAAAACTCCATGCCGCCCGGCCCCGACTGCGCAACGGTAGCATCCGCGATCCTGACCAGTTTGACCAACCCGGCCTCGGGCTGAACGAGGTCGACATTGCGCAGCTCGATCCGGCGCATCTGCTCCTCGCGCACCGCATCGAGCGCGTGACCGATGCTGGCAAAGACCGTGCCGGCCAGCCTGTCCGGATCGATGAGGCCGTCATCATTGCGTAGCGCCGCCGTCCAGTCGCCACCCGACGGCAGCGCCGACATCACGATGCGCGCGTCGGAGATCCTGGCGCTGGTAAGCCGCACCTCGCCCGAAAGCAGCGGTATCAGCCTTACGCCGAAGCGGACACGCCCGGCATCGGCCAGCGGCTTGCCGTCGGCGGTCTTGAGGCTGACGTCGCTGACCTGCAGCGCAATGAAGCTCGATCCGTCGAGCGTGAGACGGGCCGGCCCGACCGCGACGTCGAGGTCGACGCCGGCCAATTTCTCGATGGCCGTTTCCGCCTCGGCCCGCAGCCGCTCGGTGCCGAAGCCGGACATGCCGATCGCATAGACAGCGGCGGTGGCCAGCAGCACAAGGGCCAAAAGGCCGGCAAACAGCCGCGCAAGAATACCAACGCCGCGGCCCTGGCCGAGCGGCGGTATGCGGCACGCGGACGGGAAGGCCCCCAGGTCGGTGATTTCATCACGCCTGAATCTGATCTTCTCGTGCTGCGGCTGCTCCTGATCCACACAATTTTCCGTTGAGCGAACTCGACCGTGGACGACTCCCGGTGCGACAATATATCGATGAGGCTTCGCGCGTAACCACAAACAAGGGCATCGATATGGCTGATCTCGACGTCGGCGACCTTGCGCCGCAGTTCGACCTTCCCCGCGACGGCGGCGGGTCGCTCAGCCTCGCGTCATTGCGGGGAAAGCCGGTCGTGCTTTACTTCTATCCGCAGGACGACACCACCGGCTGCACCAACGAGGCGATCGGGTTTTCGCAGTTGAAGCCGGAATTCGAAAAGCTCGGCGCGATGGTGATCGGCCTGTCGCCGGACAGCGCCCGAAAACACGACAAGTTCAAGTCGAAATACGATCTGACCGTCGACCTCGTCGCCGACGAGGAGCGCAAGGTGATCGAAGCCTATCATCTGTGGGTCGAGAAGCAGCTCTATGGCCGCCGCTATATGGGTGTCGAGCGCGCAACGTTCCTGATCGGCAGCGACGGACGGATCGCCCGGATCTGGCGAAACGTTCGCGTCAAAGGCCATGCCGAGGCGGTGCTGGAGGCGGTGCGCGCGCTTTGACATCAATTTCGGCTGTGGCCTGAACCCGTCTGAAGCACGGGGCGCCGAAGCAATCCGGCTTGCAACCCATGGGCTGCAAGCTGGGCGCCAGCAACCGACCGTTAACCTTAATGATGTGTAATCGGGCTTGTCGTTGGTGTCGTAACGAAAGCTTGGTCCTGTGAACGTAGCCAGTCAGTCAACGGTCTTTGGCAGGCGCAATGAGCCCCATACGGTCATTATCGCCCGGGGCAACGAGATCAGGCATTTCACCATACGGCCATGGGTTGCCGCATTTTGCGGCTCGGCGCTGGCGGCGATGGCGATAGGCTATCTGCTGGCGACCTCCTATCTCGTGCTGCGCGAGGACCTGATCGGCGCGACCACGGCACGGCAGGCGCGCATGCAGCAGGCCTATGAGGACCGCATCTCCGCACTGCGCGCCCAGGTCGACCGGATCACCAGCCGTCAGTTGCTCGACCAGCAGCTCATGGAAACCAAAGTTGGCGAGTTGCTGGAACGACAGACCCAGCTCAGCCTGCGCCATGGCCGCCTCGGCCCGCTCCTCGAACGCGCCGAGAGCGACGTCGGAACGCCGCCTGCCGCAGGCAGCGGCGCGTCCGCCATGCCGGATAAACGCGCCCCGGATAAACGCGCCGACGTGATCGACGCCCCGCTACAGGCCTATGCGGTTGCCAGCCTCGGCGCCAACCTTGGCGCTGGCGATGCCAGGCCGTTCTCGCTGTGGGCGACCCGCTCCGATCCGCTGCCGAGCGACACGGCGGCCGATCGTGCCGACAGGCTGTTCGTGTCGATCAACGCCGCGCTCAAGGCCATAGAGAGCCAGCAGATCACCCGCATCGCCACGCTTGCCGACAACGCCTACAAAAACGTTGATGCGATTTCTCAGGCGCTCGAGGCGGCTGGCCTGCTGGTCGACGGCGATTTCGGCAAGAGCGATGCCGGCGGTCCGCTGATACCACTCGACAGTTCGATGACCTTCGACAGCAAGGTAAGGGAACTCGACGAGGCGCTGGACGCGCTCGACCGGCTGAAGACGGAGGCGCGACGGCTGCCGCTCGCCAACCCCGCGCCCGGCCGCTCGGTCACCAGCCCGTTCGGCGTGCGCACCGATCCGCTCCTCGGCACCGCCGCGCTGCATTCGGGGATGGATTTCAGGGCGCCGACCGGAATGCCCGCCAAGGTCACGGCGCCCGGCGTCGTCGTCAAGGCCGGCTGGAACGGCGGCTACGGCCGCATGGTCGAGGTCGATCATGGCAATGGCTTTGCGACGCGCTATGGGCATCTCAGCAAAATCGACGTGACCGTCGGCAAGAGGCTCAATGCCGGCGACGTCATCGGCAAGACCGGCAGCAGCGGCCGCTCGACCGGCCCGCATCTGCATTACGAAATCCGCCACAATGGCGAGGCCATCGACCCGCTGCGCTTCCTAAGGGTCGGCAAGAAGGTCGCGCGGTATCTTTAGTCTCCGGCAGGGGTGCCTCTGACACGTCGGAGGCTTTTTCGGCTGCGAGCGTCGGTGCGGGACCTTTTTGATGCTGGCGGGACAGCGCCCCCCTCTGTCCTGCCGGACATCTCCCCCCACTTGGCCCCACTTGGCCCCACTTGGGGGGAGATCGTGCTCACGGCGGCTTTCGCCAATCTCCAACGCAAGAGGAGCGCCACCGGCGAAGCTGCCAATCTCCCCCTTGTGGGGGAGATGTCCGGCAGGACAGAGGGGGCGCGAAAGAACGCGACATAGCCGGATCGGAATTCTTTTTGAATTCCATTTGACTGAATAAATATTCGGTGCCACCCTCTTGTCTCCCAGGGATGCAAGACATGGCACTGCGGGGGACCAATCAGGAGTTTGGGCGGCCTTACAACAGGCGTATCGTCCTTGAGTCCATCCGCCTTCACGGTCCGATCGCCCGCGGCGACATTGCCAAGCGGGTCGGGCTCACCGTTCAAACGGTCTCGACCATCGTTCGCGAGCTGGAAGAGCACGGCTACGTTCTATCGATGCGCGAAGAGCCGCGGGGGCGTGGGCTGCCTCCGGCGACCCTGCGGATCAACCCGGAGGGCGGCTATGCCGTCGGCATCCACGTCACCCCGCTGGGTATCAATGCGGCGCTGATCAATTTGAGCGGAGACGTGATCGAGAGCGCCTACCGCGAGGCCCCCAACGCTACGCCCGACCATGCCTTCGATCTGATCGGCGCGATGGTGCTTGAATTGACCGGACTGCGGCCGGGCGGTCGCGTTCTCGGCATCGGCATGGCGCTGCCCGGCCCTTTCGGCGTGGAGTCGATGAGCTTTGTCGGCCCGACGACGATGACCGGCTGGAAGGACGTGGCGCTTCGGGAACGGCTGGAGGCCTCGACCGGGCTGCCCGCGTTTTTCGAGACCGACATGGCGGCCGCGGCAATGGGCGAGCGCCTCTATGGCCTCGGGATCGGGTATTCCGAATACTACTATCTCTATTTCGGTGTCGGTCTTGGCGGCGTCATGGTCCATGACGGAAGCGCGTTGCGCGGCGCCTGGGGAAATGCCGGCGAAATCGGACACATCCCTGTCGTGCCGGGTGGCGAGCCATGCCCCTGCGGCAATCGTGGCTGCCTCGAACGATACCTCTCGCTCGAGGCGCTGCGGCGCCGGAACATCAGCGACGCCGATTGGGTTGATGAAGTCGGGCCGATCTTCCGCAACGCCATCACCATCGTCGAGAACCTGTTCGATCCCGAAACCATCATCCTCGGCGGACTGGCGTCCACCGATCTGCTTGAACGGCTGGCCGGTTCGGTTGCCAAGCTTGCCAACTCGATCTCGGCGCGAAACGACCGCACGGCGCCGCGTGTCACTGTCGCACGCGGCGGCCAGCATGCGGTGCTGCGCGGGGCCGCCGCACTTGCCGTCTCAGGTGTGCTTTCGCCGCGCTTCGGCCAGATATTCACCGCCGAGCGCGAACGCGGGCGAGATATACTGCAAGGCAAGGGGATCGCGGCATGAGCGGAACTCAGCCTGGCATGAGCGGAGCTCAGCCTGGCATGAGCGAACCCCTGCTGGTGCTCGACAACGTCACCAAGAATTTTGGCGCGATCGAAGCGCTCAAGGGCATCAGCTTCTCGATCGGCAAGGGTGAGGTGGTGGCGCTTCTGGGCGACAATGGCGCCGGCAAATCGACGCTGGTCAAGATCATCGCCGGCGGCCTGGAGCCGACCTCCGGCCGCATGCTGTTCGAGGGCAAGGAATTTCTCGCCAAATCTCCCGCCGAGGCCAAGGCGGCTGGGATCGAGACCGTCTACCAGGACCTGTCGCTTTGCACCAATGTCGACGTAGTGGCCAATTTCTTCATGGGCCGCGAGATCACCAGGAAATTTCTTGGCGTTCCGGTGCTTGACGAACCCGCCATGGAGCAGGTGGTCGAAAAGGCTTTGGCCAGCGCCGGCACCCGCATCCCTTCGCTCAGGACCAATGTCGAGCATCTCTCGGGCGGCCAGCGGCAGGCCATCGAGCTCAACCGGTTCGTGCATTTTGGCGGCAAGCTCGTGCTTCTCGACGAGCCGTTCGCAGCACTCGGCGTCGAACAGACGCGGCGCGGCCTCGACATGATCCGCCAGGTGGCGAGGCAAGGCATCGGCGTCGTCATCATCACCCATATCATGCAACAGGCCTTCCAGGTCGCCGACCGGATCGTGGTGATCCGGCAAGGCGTCGTGGCCGGCGATGTCGCGCGCAACAAGACAAGTCCCGACGCGGTGATCGACATGATCACCGGAGAGACGCTCGCCGGTGCCGGACCGGCAGGCTGAGGGACAAATGAGGGGTCCGGCGCAAGAGGAGCGAACGACATGAAGAAAATACTTCTTTCCGTCTTCGGTATCCTGGCACTGGCCTTTGCCACGCTCACGCCGGCATTCGCCCAGTCCAAGGGCACCGTCTACTATCTGGTGCCGACATTGCTCGATGAATTCCAGACCGGCTCGGTGAGTGCCCTGGAGATGTTCCTGAAGCAGGTCGGCTACGAGATGAAGACGCTGAACGCCGATAACAAGACCGACGCTCAGCAATCGCAGATGAACGACGTCATTGCGCTCAAGCCGTCGGCGATCATTCTCGCCGCCGTCGATTTCAATGCGTTGAAGCCGTCGATCGAGGCCGCCCGCGCCGCCGGCATCCCGGTTGTCGAGTTCGATCGCCAGATCACCTCGACGCCATCCGACTTCACCTCGGTGGCTGGAACGGTCGAGATCGGCCAGATTGCCGCCGACCAGGCCGAAAAACTCTTGAAGGCGAAGCACGGATCGGTGAAAGGCAAGATCCTCCAGGTGCTTGGCGATCCTGGCGACCCCTACACGCTCGATATCCAGAAGGGTTTCGAGGAGAAGATGAAGGCGTTCCCGGACGTCAAGATCATCTCGGTTCCGGCCATGCAATGGGCGGCGGATGCAGCCGGGACCATCGTCAACGACCAGATGCTCGCCAACCCTGATATCGATCTGATCTTCAGCCACGCCGCCCATCTCTCGGTCGCCGCCGTCGCCTCGCTCGAGGCCGCCGGCAAGAAGCCGGGCGACGTCATGCTGATGAGCTCGAACGGTGCGCCGGTCGGCCTCGACCTGATCCGCAAAGGCTGGCTCAACGTCGAAGTCGAGCAGCCGCTCTACGCTCAGGCCGCCGCCGTCGCCATGTTCATGGACAAGATCGTCAACAAGCAGGAGATCAAGCCGGGCGAGTACGACGTGCTCGGCCTGAAGTCGGCCGTGACGATTGAAGCCTGGGGACCGAACATCAAGATCCCCGGCGCTGCGATCACCAAGGAAAACGTCGACAACCCGGCCTTCTGGGGCAACATGAAGCCGCCCTCGGGCACCGTGAGGCCGGTCGAATAGCAAAGTCGCCCAGGGCTCCGGGCCGCGCTGGCCCGGAGCTGCGCGTTCGAACGGACGCGCATGGCAAGCTGCAGCAATTTTCAATCCGCGCATGATCCTTTCCGAGAATCGATGCGCCAGCCGGATCAGCAGATGAATCCCCGCACGCGCCACGCCCTCGAGTTCGCCCTCGACAACCTCGTCTGGTTCATGCTGGTCTTCGTGCTGGTGGTCTTCTCCATCTCCATTCCGAACTATTTCCAGCTCGGCATCTTCGCCAACATCATCGAGGCGTCGAGCGTGCTTGGCGTCATGTCGATCGGCCTGGCGCTGGTCATCATCACCGGTCACATGGACCTGTCGGTCGAATCCGTGGCGGCGCTCAGTGCCATGGCGGTCGGCATCCTGTTCTGCTCGGCAGGTATCGGCCTTGGCGTTCAATTGCACCCGGAATGGCTGATGGTTCCGGTTTCGCTGCTGATCGCCCTTGCTGTCGGCAGCATCATCGGCGCCATCAACGGCTACCTGGTCGTCAAGGTGAAGATGAGTGCCTTCATCATCACGCTGGCGTCCTACATCTGGGTGCGCGGCCTCGTGCTGGTCATTTCCGGCGGCCGCTCGGCACAAGACCTTGCGCCGGCAATCCGCTGGTTCGGCATTCAGCGCCTGCTTGGCCTGCCGCTCACCGCCTGGATCGCGATTGCGTGTTTCGTGGTCTTCTCGCTGATCATGGCCAAGAGCCCCTTCGGCAGGCACTTGATCATGATCGGCGGCAACGAGACCGCAACCTTCCGCGCCGGCATCCGCGTCAACCGCAACCTCGTCATTGCCTTCGTTCTCGCCGGCGCCATCGCCGGCCTTGCCGGCTGGCTGCTGGCGATCCGCACCTCCGGCGCCACCGCCAATCTCGGCGTCGGCCTGCTGTTCAACGCCTTCGCCGCCGTCGTCATCGGCGGCGTCAGCCTGAAGGGTGGCGTCGGCACCCTGCCCGGCGTCTATGCCGGCGTGCTGTTGCTGTCGGCCATCAACACGGCGATCAACCTCATGGGCCTGCCGGCCAACTTCACCCAGGTGATCCATGGCCTGCTGGTGCTTGCCGCCGTGCTGCTCGACGCGTTCAAGCAAACCATCCGCCAAAGACTGGCATGAGAGGGGGGCTGGCATGACCGGGCGTCCACAGATCGGAAGACTTTCGGACAAGGTCGCGCTGATCGTCGGCAGTGCCCGCGGCATCGGCAAGGGCATCGCACAGCGCTTTGCCGAAGAGGGCGCCAAGCTGGTGCTGGCCGATACCGAGGTCGAGGCCGGGCAAGCGGCCGCGGACGAAGTCGGCGCCGCCTTCATCCACACCGACATCTCGCAGATGGCCGATGCCGAAGCCGCCGTTGCACTGGCGCTCGACCATCACGGCCGTCTCGACATCATGGTCCAGAATGCCGGCATCTATCCCTGGCAATTGCTGGAAAACACCAGCCCGGAGGACTGGGACCGTGTCATGGCGGTCAATTTGCGCGGCAGCTTCAATGCCGCCCGTGCGGCGCTCGTTCCGATGAAGGCGCAGCACTTTGGCCGCATGCTGTTCACCTCCTCGATCACCGGTCCGCACGTCACCAGCCCCGGTCACGGCCACTATTCGGCGACCAAGGCCGGCATCAACGGCCTGATCCGTTCGGCCGCTCTCGAATTCTCGGGCTATGGCATCACCGTCAACGGCGTCGAGCCCGGCAATATCCTCACCGAAGCAATCCAGCTGCATCGCGGCGCCGCCTATATCAAGAACATGGAGGACTCCATACCGCTCGGCCGCCTCGGCAGCCCGCGCGACGTGGCCAATGCCTTCCTGTTCCTGGCTTCGGACGACGCCAGCTACATCACCGGCACGACCATCATCGTCGATGGCGGGCAGCTGCTGCCCGAAGGCAAGGATTTCCGGCTGCTTCCGCCATGATCCGCGCCCGATAAACTCGATTCGCCGCCCAATACTTCAACATCGGTTTACCCGAAGCTGGTAACAGCAGCTACGCTGGTTTTCATGATCAAGCAAAGGGCCTGCCTTGCCGCTGCGTTACAACTCTCCTTTCGACCACCACCGGAGCGAGTGCAACTGTAGATTGCGCAGCTGCGGACAGCTGCCGTTCGCCGGAACGGCCGATAGGGAGCCAGGCCTTGCCATGGTCTGGAAACGCGGGGACTCTGGTGCCGGGAGCCGGGCTTGAGCGTCATTCGCGCCTTGGAAGGTGCCGATCTTCCGGCAGTCGCAGGCATGTTTCAACGCGTGCTGCGCAAGGAGCGGACCGAAGCGCCGGCCGCGCTCATCGACTATATGAGACGGTTTTATCTGGAGGCGCCGGGTTGCGGAGGCGATCTCCGGTCGCTTGTCCATGTCAACGACGCCGGCCGCGTCTCCGGGTTCGTCGGCGTTCACGTGTTGCCGATGCAGTTCAACGGCAGGCAATTACGCGCCGCCATCTGCAGTTCGCTCATGGTCGAGGATCATGAGCGCGACCCGATGGCCGGCGCCCGCTTGTTGAAGGCTTATCTGGATGGTCCGCAGGATATCTCGTTCAGCGAGACCGCCAACGACATTTCCACAAAATTGTGGACCCGGCTGCGCGGCGTTGTCCTGCCGCAATACAGTCTCGACTGGGTGCGCGTGATGCGGCCGGCGAGCTTTGTGCTCGGCCTTTCCGCCAGTCGCATGAAGCTTGCCCGAATGCTCAGTCCGTTTGCCAATACCCTCGACCGGTTTTATTGCAGGCGAATGAAGTCCAGCGAACGACGCTGGTCCGGCGTGGCGGCAGACGGGGCAGGCCATGGAGCCTTTCGGACATCGCAAATCGACGGCGACGCATTTGCCAGGCTCGTCGAACCATTGACCGCCCAGTTCGCCCTGCGCCCGAACTGGGCGGCAGGCCAGATCCATCATATGCTGACCGATGCGGCACAAAAACCGGAGCTGGGCGAGCTTGTCTATGTTTCCGTGGCATCGCCGGTCGGCACCAATGTCGGCGCATTCGCCTATCACGCACGGGCAGGTGGAATCGGTCGGGTGCTGCAGATCCTCGCCCTCCCCGGCCAGGCGGGTTCGGTCATCGACTGCCTGATCGATGATGCCGCCGTACGCGGCGTCAGCGGCCTGCGCGGACGCATTCAACCCGCACTTCTGGAAGCAATGCTGGGGCGACGCATCGCTTTCCTGACCGTTGCCTCGACCGTGGTGCATTCACGCGATCCAGAGCTTTTGAACGCCATGAAGAACTCGCAAGCTTTCCTGAATGGGCTTGCGGGCGAGCAGTGGAGCCGGCTGGGTCACTTCACCTGAAGCGTTCAGGCCTTTGCCTTCGCTCAGCTGTCAGGAGTTTCTTGACTATGCCAGGCGGTCATGAATGCCCTGCGATATGTTCGACAAGGCGAGGTGCTTCCTCGGCGATCGCCAGGATGGTGCCTGACTTGCGTGTGGAGGCGAAGTCCAGCCCTGCGAAGTAAAGTCCCGGCAGGGCGGCCACGCCATCCGCATGAACAGGCTGTCCCGCGCTGTCGAGCGCACCGGGAAGCCTCATCCAACTGAAATCGCCCTTAAAGCCCGTGCACCACACCACGCTCGTTACGCCGGAGCGGGAGAGATCGAGCGAACCGACCGTCGGGTTCGGCTGACGCATCGCGACCGTCTCCGCCGGGTCGGGCTCCGCAACGGGTGCATCGATCCCCATGCGGCTGATATAGTCGTCGACATGGCGTCTGACATTTTCGGAGGCTTCATCCGCAAAGCGGGCATTCGCTTCGAGATCGTCGGCAAACGAGAGGCTGCCGCCATACTCGATGCCGATGAGACGCCCAAGCAGCACGACACCCTGGGCGCTGAGCGCCTGAAGGCTTATCGTGCGCACCGACCCGAGCACACCACGCGGCGGAATGCGTCCCGCAAGTCGAATGACCTCCTCCCGGCGCACGTCGAGAAACCCGCTTTCGAGCAGCCAGACCATGATGTCGCGACCCCGGTAGCGCCGTGGAAGCCGTCCGACACGACTGGTCGCAAGGAAGACCGTTCGGCCCTCATCCGCCAACTCCTCCGCGATCTGGGCACCCGATTGGCCGCTTCCGACCACCAGCACCGCTCCATCGGGCAGATCGGCAGCGCTGCGGTAGCCGGAAGCGTCGATCTGGCGGAGCGCGGGCGACAGCGCGGCGGCCCAGACCGGGCGCACCGGACAATTCAGGCTGCCGCTTGCGACGATCACATTGCGCGCCCAACGCGTGCCGTGTGAGGTGGTCAGCCGATAGGCGCCATTCTCGTGCGTGAGTTCGCTTACCGCAGTATCCGGTTCGATCGGCAGCGCGTTGCGCCCGGCGAAATCCTCAAGGAGAGAGACGAACTGATCGCGCGTCAGGGCACCATCCGGATCCGGACCGTCATAGCAATCGCCCGGCATGACGGTCTGCACGTTGGGAGTATTCATCCGAAATAAGTCCCATCGCTGTGTGCGCCAGGTCTCTCCTATGCGGCCCCGCTCCAATACGCTGTGGCGCAGCCCCCGTCGCGCCAGCCAACAGCTAACACCCAGGCCGGCCCAGCCGGCCCCGATGACGACAGCATCGAGAACATCGCCGCCATCGGTCATTTGCTGCGGTGATCTCATAATCGCCCCCGGCAATCTCGCCGCGCAGCATTAAGCCTTGTCCACGGCAACTAGTCCAGCACCGCCGATTTCCGTCCGGCTGGCCGAGCGCATTCAAGACGGACAGGCGGAACATCGGTCACCCTGAAGCGCTCGCCGTGGCCAGGTTGGAGAAGCAGGTCAGGTATCGACTTCCTCGACCTCATCAACGAGTTGCGGGCGCAGGTGCAGGTAGCGCGTTGCCTTGCGTTTGGCGGCGATGTCGGCCCAGACGCGTTCCACCTGCGAGGCGTCCAGTCCCGCCGCCTGCCCCACCACTTCGGCCGCCACGCCGTTGTTGAGGCCGCAAAGGCAAAGATCCATGCGGTCATAGGGAAGCGAGAAGTAGAACTCCTCCTGCGTCTGCGCCAGCGAGTAGGTATCGGTGGTCGGCGGCCGATTGCGGATTTCCTCGGGCACGCCGAGATAGGCCGCGAGCGCATAGACCTGCGTTTTATAGAGGTGCGCGATCGGCTTGACGTCCGCCGCGCCGTCACCGTTCTTGACGAAGAAGCCCTGATCGTATTCCAGCCGGTTGGGCGTTCCTAGAACGGCGAAGTTTAGCCGGTCAGCATGAAAATATTCGATCTGCTTGCGGGTGCGCTGTTTCATGTTGGTGGCGGCGACGATGCCGAGATAGACCGGCAGCGGCATTCTTATTTTGGTCTGCTTCCCCTTGGGATCCTGCACCACCAGCGACGAAATATTGTAGCCCTCATGCTCGAGGGCGTTCGCAATCACGATCTTCGAGGCCCAGCCTTCGCCGTAGTCCGGGACCAGTTCGCGGATGAAGGCGTCGCGACGCTGATAGCAGCCCATGGCGCGCAAGGTCGGCCCGATATCCTCCACAATGGCCTCGACACCGAAAGTGCCGGCGACAAGGCGGCCGAGCCGCAGACTTTCCGGATCGGAATCGTTTTCCGGCATGAAGAGGCACAGTACATTCTGTGGCCCGACGGCTCGCGCCGCCAACGCGACCGAAACGCTGGAATCGATCCCGCCGGAAAGACCGAGCACCAGGCCGCGCTTGCGAATGCCGCGCAACTGGTTGCGCAAGGCGGTCACGATCCTGTCCGTTTCGGCGCCGGGGTCGATCGCCAGAGCCTGCGCCAGAACGGTCGGCGCGTCATCTCCGGGGCGAACGCTCATTGCGCGGCCTCCATCATCTCTGCCGCAAGCCGGCGGCTGACCTTGCCCGTATCCGTTTTTGGCAATTCCAAGGGGAATTCGATGATTTTGGGGACCATGAAGTCCTCGAGGTGACGGGCGCAGTGGCGCATGACATCCTTTTCGCTGAGCTTCGGGTCCGAGCGTATGACGAGCGCACCGATCGCATGACCGAGCAGCGGATCCGGCACGCCGACGACAACGGCCTCCGTGATGCCGGGATGGGCGTGAAGCACGGCTTCCACTTCCTTCGGCGCCACCTTCTCTCCCCGCGTCTTTATGATGTCGTCCTTGCGGCCGACGAAATAGAGAAAGCCGTCCTCATCGGTCCTGAACAGGTCGCCGGTGTAGAGAACCTTCTCCCAACGGTTCGGGCCCGGTCGCAGCGCTCGTTCGGTCGCAGCTTCGTTGCGCCAATACCCCTGCATGACGTGCGGTCCGCGAATGACCAGCTCACCCGCCACACCTGGCGGCACGCGTTGCCCGTTGTCGTCGACGACAAAGGCTTCGGTGTTCGGAATGGCTATGCCGACCGAACTCGGCCGGTGGTCGAGCTCCTCGGGCGGCAGATAGGTGCAGCGCTTGCATTCCGTCTGGCCATACATCGAATACAGCCTGACATCGGGAAAAAGGCAGCGCAGACGTTCGATATGGGCCGGCGGCAAGGCCGCCGCCGTGTTGGAAATATAGCGAACGCTGGGCAGGAAGCCCGGTTCCAGGTCACGCATCTGCAGGATCATCGCTGCCATCGTCGGCACCAGCGGAAGACCGGTGACGCTCTCCTCGCGGATACGCTCAAAGATCGCCTGAGGAAAGGCGAAGGATTTTTCGAGCACGAGCGTGGCGCCGAGCCTGACGGCCATCAGCAACTGATAAAGGCCATAGTCGAAGGCGAGTGGAAGCACATTCAAAATGATGTCGTCGGACGTGTTGCGCAGATAGGTGGTGATGGAGTCCGAGGCCGCGTCGCAATTGCGGTGCGTCATCATCACGCCCTTGGGCCGGCCGGTCGAGCCCGACGTGTAGATCAGCATCGCCAGATCGACGTCGATGCCACGGTGGTCGATCTCCCCGGCTGCGAGCGTCAGGCAGTCGGCCAGGGATGCAGCCCCCACCGGGCTTTGGCCATCGGCACCGACGGTCGAAGCCACGAAGATGCCGGTGTTGCCGCCGCAGGCCTCGGCGACCACGGGCATCAGTTTTGCCTGGGTGAGGATCGCGGCAGCGTCGCAATCGGCAAGGATGTAGGCAAGCTTGTCGGCCTTGGTCGATGGGTTGACCGGGATGAAGGTCGCCCCTGCCTTGAGGACGGCGTAAATCGAAACCGCGGCCTCCCAGCAATTGTCCATGAAAACGACGACCCGGTCATCGCGCCTGACGCCGTTCGCGAAAAGCGCAGCGGCAAGGCGGCTCGAGAGATCGCCCAGTTCTTCGTAGCGCAGCCTTTTCTGCCCGGTGATTAATGCCGTCTTGGCAGGTTGGGCAGCGGCATTCGCGGCCAGAAAATGTTCGATCCGCACGGAACGCTCCTCGCCGATCGGGCCTAGACTGCCGGCGCTTTCGCCTTGATGAAGGACGAAATACGCTCAATCGAATCCAGGTTGGCCGGCACGATGTCGGTATCGACCATCGCAATACCGAAGGTATCCTCGATGAACGCCACGAGTTCGACCACGGCGGTCGAGTCGATGATGTCGTTCTCGATCAGCGAGGCTGTATCTGCAAGTTCGTGCGACGTGTCGCCGAACAGGAAATTGTCGACGATGAAGGCTCTGACCTTGTCCTTGATTGTTATCATCATTTTTTCCTTCCCTGGATTTGCTCAGGCTGCTCTTGCTGCACCAGCCTCTTGGCCGGTGAAATTCTTCTGCCACAGTTGCGTCGACAAAATGCCGACGAAGGCAGCGTTGTCGCGAAACCCTGACGATTGCTGCGTGCGGCATTTCTCATGAAGGCTGGCCACTGCCTTGGCGTTGAACAGTCCGCCGGCAGCGATGCTCGCTTCACTCAGCAGATCGCTGACATAGTCCAGTTCGCCGGCTCCAACGAAGGAGCGGGCTTCCGGAGCCCGGTAGGGCTGCTTGGCACGCTCCCGGATCGCGTTGGGAAGCAGATGCCCCGCCGCTTTGCGCAATATGTGCTTTTCGACCAGTCCCTTCAGCTTCATTTCAGGCGGAAGTCTTGCGGCAAATTCCACCAGGCGATGGTCGAGGTAGGGAAACCGCCCTTCGATACCATGCGCCATGGCCATCCGATCGCCTTGGCTGGAGAGGATGTAACCCGGCAGGAGGAAGCGGCTTTCGAGATATTGCGCCTGATGCAGCGGGTGCCACAGGGAAAAAGCCTGGGGCAACCGGCTGACCAGTTCCTCGGCCGCATCATAGCCCTTCAACGTCGCGCGCAGGTCACCGGAAAAGAAAATCTTCGCCGCCGCCGTGGTCTTGAAGCGCGGCCGATGCGAGAACAGCGGATCGTCGAGCGCAGCGTTGCCGGCGCCGAAGAACGCCGCCAAATACTCCACGGACTGCTGTTGCAGACCCGGCAGATAGGGATAAAGCCTGCGGAACAGCTGCGGCCTGATGCGCGATGCCGGCTGCCGTGCGCAGAACCGACGCACACGCGCTTCTCTAAAGATATCGTAGCCGGCAAAAACCTCGTCGGCGCCCTCGCCGGTCAGCACCACTTTCAGGCCAGCCTCGCGAACGAGGCCGGACAACTGGTAGAGCGGGGCTGGGGCGGTGCGGATGATCGGCCGCTCGGCAAAGCGGATGACTTCGGGGAAGACGCCGGCGATATCGCCGGCCTGGCAGGCAATGGTTCGATGCCGGGAGCCAATTGCTGACGCCATCTCGATCTGGAAGGCGCTTTCGTCGTGCTCGGCGCTGTCGAACGTCACCGAAAATGTCTGCAGCTGGAGAGGGGTCATGCCGGCGGCAAGCGCCGAGACCAGGGATGAATCGAGCCCGCCCGAAAGATACGAACCGACCGGCACGTCGGCGCGCATGCGAAGCCTCACCGCATCGCTCAACAGCGCCTGCAGTTCCTCGGCCGCATCGTCCTCGTTGGTGAGCTTCGACGGCGCGTCCCGATGCGGATAGTCGAGGCGCCAATAGCGCTTGATCGTGACTTGCTCCGGTGTCGCGATCATCACGCTTGCCGGCTCCAGCTCGTGGATATTGCGGAAAGCCGTGCGGGGAGCAATCGGCGCCCACAGCGTAAAGACCTGGTCGAGTGCGATCGGATCGATCTCGGCCGAGACGCCGGGGACCTTCAGCAGCGCCTTGATCTCCGACGCGAAGTACAGCACGCCGTCCCTGTTCGTGTAGAACAGCGGCCGGACACCCATCCGGTCTCGGGCAAGCACCATGCGCCGACGCCTGTTATCCCATATCGCGAAGGCGAAATCGCCGTTCAGAAGCGACAGGCAGTCTTCGCCCATCTCGTCATACAGGTGCAGGATGACCTCGGTGTCGCTCGACGTACGGAAGCGCCGGCCCTTGGCGATCAGCCCTTCGCGTAGTTCCAGGTAGTTGAAAATCTCGCCGTTGAACGCAATCGTCAAATTGCCTGACACGTCGGACATCGGCTGCTGGCCATCACCGATGCCGATCACCGACAGCCGCGCATGGCCGAGCCCGGCGTCGGCTGTCATAAATTTCCCTTGTTCATCCGGCCCGCGATGGGCGATCGCAGCGATCATCCGCGCAAGCAAAGCTTCCGCATCCCGGATCGAACCGAAATAACCCCCGAATCCGCACATTGCCATGACTCATATATCGGTGAGATACGGAACATAAGCTCGATAGCTGGCTCAAGCGTTAACCGGATAATTTCGGCTAACCGCATGGTTAACAACAATTAAAAGATAAGGTACTTTTTTGTTCTATTATCTCTTCCCGGATTGAGAAGTATATTTCAACGCTAAACGCAATTTTTGTTCGAGCAACGGCGGCGCGATAGCGTTGCCCCGCTTGACCGACTCGCGCAGCGACTCCAGTCCTCATCGGAGGTAGCTGATAGCACAGTAAAGGCCGATGACTGGAGAACAGGTGTGAGGCAGCCCAATGCGGCCTTCGCGATCAGTCTAGCCAAAGCTCCTGCTTGCGTTCTTTAAAGCCGAGCACACGTTTGCTATCGGTCCACCGTGCGACCTCGCCCTCCATTCCATCCGGGTCCTTGAAGGTCACTAGACGGACAGCGCCGAAATCTGTAACGGTCCCATCCGAAGCGCCAGCCTTCACTAGACGTCGCCTGACTTCCTGCAAGCGCTCTTCATCGTCTACCTTCAGCGCGAGATGATCTATGTGACCTCTCTTGCCCATCTGCATCGACCCATCTTCATACCCCGTTGGTTCCGGCATTTGGAACGGATGAAGGGCAAAGCCACCTCCAACGTCGATAAGTGAGTGACGAAGAGTGCCGCCACCGGGACCGGGCTCGGACAGGTCGAACTTCGTTTCCGCGTCGAAGATTTCTCCATAGAAGCGAATGAAACGGTCCATGTCGTGTGTGAACAGCGTCAGATGGTGCGCACCAACGGTTACAGGCATCCCGAACCCTCCCTTGCCGATAATGTGACGAGCATACCATTTCGCATTGAACTGGGCGACCTGGGGCCGCGGTACATCACTGAACGCGAACGGGCCGATTCGGTCCGCAAAGGCTGTTCGATACGGGTTTCGTGGCGGCTGCTGAACCGGAAAACCTCAAACCCTTGAGAAAACATGGTGGGCGATGACGGGCTCGAACCGCCGACATCTTCGGTGTAAACGAAGCGCTCTACCAACTGAGCTAATCGCCCGCTCCGGGGCGGACCTTTAAGCAGTTAGGACGGGGTTCGCAAGGCCAAATGAGCGCACGACGGCCTCGCCGCTGGTCGTTTTCGGCGGCAAAATCCGGCTCGTCAAAAAACCTTCTGCTGTTTGCTGTTATGCTGTCGCGCTCCGCTTGACACCCGGTGGCTTACGCCTTATCCACCGCCCCAACGACGAACACGGCTGACCGTGCTCGTCTTGCGCGGGTGTAGCTCAGTTGGTTAGAGTGCCGGCCTGTCACGCCGGAGGTCGCGGGTTCGAGCCCCGTCACTCGCGCCATTTTCAATCACTTAGCTGATTGGAAATGTAAAAAACTCTGAATGCCGGACCGGCAATTCAGATATTCGGGTCGACCTTGGCGCCCGATAAATTTCAGCGCTTGGCCTGATTTTCAGAAACCTGTTCGATCTGGCTCATCACCGCTTGCGGATCGACGCTCTGAGCTAGGGTCAGGACTCATTGATCCAGAAGATGAATGTGGCGGCGAAAGCGATAGCGGACAGGAAGGTGTGAGCGCA
>NZ_JBVVQE010000096.1:0-21025 GCF_055811435.1 Mesorhizobium sp. WSM4837 | reverse complement strand
GGACGACCCAGCGGTGCACAGTCGAATGGTCGACGTTCAGGCCGCGTTCGGCCATCATCTCCTCCGGACGCGCAGGCTGAGATTGTAGGCCAGATACCAGCGCACGCACAGCAAGATCACTGATCGGTCGAAATGACAGCCTTTGAACATAACAAGCGCGCGCCAGATATGGCTGCCATTCCGTTTGCGACAGAATCACCGAGCCTCCATCATTCAGTTCCGCCAGTTCAGCGGAAGGCCGACGCTTTCGCGCTCGCCGGAGCGCCTCGTTGAGTGCGACGCGGGTGAGCCAGGTAATTGAGCATGTTTTATCCTAGCGTTCAGAAACAAGCCAGTTCAGGCGCTATAGATTCCAGTAGGGCAGCCAACTCAGGTTCGTCGACCAGGAGGGCTGCTTGATCGGGCTTAAGCCAGGCCCGTCTTCGATACTTCCGCTCTTTCCATTCATCCAGCTCCTGCTGCACGTGAAGCGGGTATACTTCAACGGTTACCGGGACAAATGTGTCCTTCAATCGCTTCCAATAATGGAAGCTGCCGACGGATTGCTCATGGAAAGTGCCCACTACTCCGGCTTCCTCACCAGCCTCTTGAGCTGCAGCCTCGCAGTCTTGTCGACCCTTCATCGGCCACCCCTTGGGCAAGATGAAGCGGCCTGTTTGCCGAGACGTTAGCAGCAAGATTTCATCGTCTCCGTCTGCAGTGCGGCGATAAGGCAATGCGGCAACCTGTGCGATGGGCGTACCACGGCGCGCTCGCTTCTCCAGCTTCTTTTTCTTCAACCGGCCATCCATCTCGCTAAAACCTTAGCCCGTATTGTCGGTAGCGGGCTAGCTTTTGGCGATAGCCACAGCTGGGTTCTTGGACGACTCCGCCCTGGCCGGGAGGTGTCCAATAAGCCGTCTTCAAAGCCCTGCGCGACGGCGCGCCCGATATGATCGCGGGCCGGTCCGTTTCGCCGGCAACCCGTATGCCGAGAGAGACGTATCAAACATGAGAGGCAGGCACTCCCATGCTGGTGGGAGGCGAAAATGCATCCACTTGTCATCGACGCAAAGCTTCAACTCGGGCAGTTTATCGCGAATCTGGCGTGCGTAGACCGGTCCACTTGTCCTTGACAGTGTCGTCCGGCCTGTATTTTGTCACCTGCAGGTTGAGACGCTTGGCCGAAAGGTGACCGATCGCCTGTAGGATGCCATAACTCGCCACCACCACGTCGTGTTCGGCTTTGGCCTGATTGATCTTGCCGGAGATGACTGCGGCCTGGGCGTTGAGAACGTCGAGCGTGGTGCGTCGGCCGACATCGCGCTCCTCGATGACGCCGCTCAAGGCAAGCTGCGTAGCGGCAGTCACCTGCCTGTTGGCGGCTACAGTTTGCCGGGCTGCGGTGTACGTGGTCCATGCTGCAATCACTTGCTGACGCACCAGATCGCGGTCGACATCGGTTTCGATCCGGGCCTGACCAAGCGATTCCTTATTCCGTCGTACAAGCGCCGAACTGCGGCCACCCGAATACATCGGTATGGTCAATGTCGCGCCGATGCTGGCCGAATTGGTCGCGCCGTCCTGCTGGCTCGCTATAGGCGAGGTGTTGCGATAGGCGCTCGATACGCCAGCGGAAGCGGAGAGTTGAGGCAGCAGCGCACCTTCGGCCGATTTCACCGAAAACGCTGCCGCGTCGACCAGATGCTGCGAGGCCAGGATGGCGGGGTGCTCGCTTGATGCAGTCACGATTGCCGCATCGAGACTCGGCGGCATCAGCTTCGATGGCGGCGAAGCGGCTCTGAGCCTCCCCGGCTCGTGGCCGACGAGCTGACGATAGGTCGCCGCACTCACTAGGAGCTGCTCACGGGCGCCGGCCAATTCCGCCACGGCAGACGCGCGCGAAGCGTCGGCTTGAGCGACGTCGGTACGCGTAACCTCGCCAACCTCGAAGCGCGAACGCGCAGCTCGCGCCTGCTCGGTCAGGAACCGCACGTTTTGCTGCGTCAGCACCGCTACCTGCCGGTCGCGAACGACGTTCATATACGCCTGGGCTGATTTGAACAGGATGTTCTCTTCGGTGTTGCGCATGCTTTCGACCGAAGCTCTGACCTGCGATTCGGCGGCGGCGACGTTGTTCCTAGTCTGAAAACCGTCGAACAGCGTCTGCTTAATCTTGACGCCATATTCGCCGGTCGTCTTTCGCGCGTTTTTATTGCTCCCGTTAACATGGCTGCTGGACTGACCGACGTTCGCGGAACCCTCGATCGTCGGGCGCCACCCTGACTTGGCGATGGCTACGCTCTCATCGGTAACGCGGACCTTGGCGCGGGACGAATTTAGAGAAGAATTGTTCTGGTATGCCTCCGATAGGGCTTCCAAAATGCTCTCGGCGGAGGCGGCGTTCGAAGATAGCGGTGCAGTCGCTACAATCAACAATGCCAGTCCCGCCAGTCTCTTACGTGATCGCAAATTCATTTCTCCATTCTGAACGCTGGATAATCCCGGCCGCACAGCAGCTACCAATCAACGCACGGGCCCCGCGTTGAACGCGCCCAGATTACTCGGGCCCGCAACTAGGACGCTGTGAGTACCTCATGCGCCTCCTGGGTGCGGATCGGCGCAGCCACGCTTCGGACCGCGGAAAGCTTTTTGCGAAGAGTGATAAATTGAACAAATAGATTGTTTGGATCGATGCATCCAAATGATGGATACAACTGCTCCCTGCCTGATAACCATTGGACCAGACATTCGCACGCAAAAAGGGCGGGCCCCGGATCAAGCTCATTCGATTGCGACCCCAGCGACCGTCATCTCGTTTCGAGATTGACAGCGGCACCTCGCCGGGCATCAGTTCGGGAGCGATTTGAGAGTTTCGACGTAGCGTTCGGAGATGGCGGCGTTCATCGGCGCGTTGATGATCAACGGTGCGACAAGACCGTGGCATCGCAGCCCAGCGATGAAGGTCTGCGTCTGCCATTGGCCGAATGGCGGCGCATGCGTCCTGAAGCGCTCGCCCTTCGCTACCCAGCCGGTGTCTTTGGTCAGCTTGGTATTGGTCGACGTCTCATCGAGGAAGATCAGGCGTGCTAAAACCTTGTTGGCGAAGGCAGCGTCTCCTTGCTGACCGCCAGCTGATGCCGTTCGATCAGCTTCTCGCGGGCAAGCGTCGGACCGAAGTCGATGTAGTGTTCGCGGATCAGCTCTAGCACGAAGTCGCGAACACCATCGACAATGCGATTGTTGGAACGCCGGCCACGCGCCTTGTGCCGGAGAGCCCCAGCGCCATCCGCCTGGAACGTCTTCAACAGCCGCTGGATCTGACGAACTGAAACGCCGAGCAAACTTGCCGCCGCAACGCTCGTCATTCGCCGCTCAACAATCTTCGACAAAACCTCGATACGCCGCAGCTCGCGTTCGCTCATCAGAACCAGTCCCAATCTGCAGTCTCCCGCGCTCTCGAATGCGGGCAGATTGGCAAGGCAGGAGCGACATTCCTACTTTGCCAGATCCGGACATTTTAACTTAGCTGCTACAGGTCAAAGTCGCATAATTGGCACAGCGGAACGGGAGCTGAGCAGTTCCTGAACCGCCCGGCGCCTCAAGCGGCGATAATAATTCAGATGTTCGCAGATGGGTCGCTCCACTTCCCGACCGGCGAACACCAGCGAGGATATGCCCAGGATACCGCATGGTCTTCGGCGTATACGGCTAGGTGAAGAAACGCACTCTCACAATTTAATGGCCAGCGACGGCCGTTCGGCAGCGGGCTTCGTCGCTGGCGAGGACGAGGGTGTCGGGTCTACGACGAAATGTCGGAGGTCGGACATGGAAGGCAGCTTACCATTTGGGTCGTTGAAAGCTTTATTCATTTGGCACGATTAGTGCAACGGATAATCCGCAAACGTTGCACGGAACCGATACGATGTGAGGGAAGCGTCATTCAGATGTTTGCGTTGACCGTCCCCTTAGTCTTCACCCAGTGGCAGCCGCGCAGGCGCTGGCGTCGCCGGCCAGCCCGATAGCTCATCGATCCAGTCGGCGGAGACAGTAGATAGAGTGGGAGAGACACCAGTATGAACTGCGAATGTGATAGGGTTGCTTGGGTAAGTGCCATCGCCTTGCTGTGGACGGCCACTGCTGCATCGGCGAACGAAGGCATGTGGATGCCGGCCCAGAGTGCAGAAGTCGGCGCGGCCATGCGCGCGGATGGGCTCCAGATCGATCCCGCGCAGCTGAGCCGTCTGGACGCTGCTCCGCTTAACGCGATCGTTTCACTGGGCGGATGCTCCGCCTCATTCGTCAGTCCGCAAGGACTGGTCGCCACCAACCATCACTGCGTGCTGGAATCCATCCAGTACAACAGCAAGGAGAGCCAAGACTATCTCACCAACGGGTTTCTGGCGAAGAGCCTGGGTGAAGAATTGCCTGCGGCGCCCGGCAGCCGCATCTATGTGATCGAGGATATGCGGGATGTGACCGCTGACATGCTCAAGGGCGTCTCGGACAAGCTGAACGGCTTTGCCCGCTATGAGCGGCTCGAAGCGAACCGCAAGGCGCTGATCGCCGCGTGTGAAGAACAGCCCAATCGCCGCTGCGACGTGATGCCCTATTATGGCGGCGCCTCCTACCATCTCCAGCAGAAGCTCGAAATTGAGGACGTGCGCCTCGTCTACGCGCCCGCGCCCGGCATCAGTAACTTCGGCGGCGAAACGGACAATTGGATGTGGCCGCGCCACACAGGCGATTTCGGCTTCTATCGCGCCTATGTCGCTCCTGATGGTTCCTCCCGGCCCTATGCGCGTGACAATGTGCCTTACCGGCCAAAGAGTTGGCTGCCCATAGCCCGTGAAGGCGTCCAAGAAGGCGATTTCGTGATGGTCGCCGGCTTTCCCGGCGCAACCCAGCGGTTCCTCACCGCCGATGAAGTCCGGTTCAACTTCGCCGACTACGAACCACTGTCCCAGCGTTTGCTCTCGGATTATGCCGCTCAGATCAACCAAGCCACGGCAGGCAATCGCGAAGCGCAGATCCGCTACGCCTCCATCCTAAAAGGCGTGGAAAACTACAAGAAGAAGCTGGCGGGCGATCTAGCCGGCGCCGACGCGATCGGCCTCGACGCGCGCAAGGCTACCGAGGAGGAAGCTTTTCGCGCCTGGGTCGCTGAGTATCCCGTGCGGCAGACGCGCTTTGACGCCGCAATCCGCGAACTGGACGCGATGGTGGGCGAGAATAGCCGGGCTTCGCTGGCGAGGCTGCGCCAGGCGTTGCTCAATCGCGCGCAACTACTGTCATCGGCACGCACTCTCTATCGCTGGACAAAGGAGCACGAGAAGCCCGATGAAGACCGTGAAAGCGGCTTTCAGGATCGTGACCGTAAAGAAATCTCGGATCAGCTGACGCAGATCGAACGCCGCTATTTGCCAGACATCGATCGAAAGCTTTTCGAG
Source organism: Mesorhizobium sp. WSM4837 (assembly GCF_055811435.1). Lineage (NCBI taxonomy): Bacteria > Pseudomonadati > Pseudomonadota > Alphaproteobacteria > Hyphomicrobiales > Phyllobacteriaceae > Mesorhizobium > Mesorhizobium sp. WSM4837. The sequence continues at coordinate 15,596 of NZ_JBVVQE010000096.1, read as the reverse complement.
GCCGCACTCGACGAATATCGCCGGCTGGACGCAAAGGATCGCGATACTGCTTTCGAAAGCGCTTTGGGTCAAATTGGCCTTGACCGACTTTATGCAGACACCAAACTCGCAGACACGGCAATGCGGCTCGGCTGGCTTGACAAGCCCGCTGCTGCCTTCGAGGCGTCGGAGGACCCTTTCATTAAGCTGGCGCTCGCTCTTTACCCCGGCGACTTAGCTGCGGAGCACGCTGCGAAGGACCGCGCTGGACGCAGCCAGGCGGCTCGCGCCATCTACATGCACGGCCAGCGTGCCTATCGGCAGGCAATCGGCCGGCCGATGTATCCCGACGCGAATGGCTCGCTGCGCACCACTTGGGGCAAGGTGGCGGGGCGAACACGCGACGGGCAGATCTGGATGCCCTTTACCACGGCGGAGGGACTTCTGGCCAAAGAAACGGGCAAGGGTGAGTTCGATGCTCCAGATGCGGCTATCGCAGCGATCCGAGCCAAGGATTATGGCCCCTATGTCGCGCCGGCGCTGGGCACGCTTCCAGTCGACTTCCTGTCCACCGCCGACATCACCAACGGCAATAGCGGCTCGGCCACGCTGAATGGGCGCGGCGAGTTCGTCGGCCTCGCCTTCGATGGCACGCTTGATGGAGTGATCTCGGATTGGGCATATGCCGCAGACCGCAATCGCAGCATCCATGTCGACAGTCGCTTCATGCTCTGGATCATGGACAAGATTGACGGCGCTGGCCGGTTGCTCAAGGAGATGGGAGTGCTGCCGGCGTCGCGCTCCTGAGCGGGGTAGTCTGGTGGTAGGGAAATGCAATTCGGGGACATTGACGTGAGCTTGCCACAGCGATCGTTGATCGTGCTCGAATCGGCCGGCGCTCCAATGCATGCGCAACATTCAAGGTTCGCCAGCGCCTGAGCCGTTGCCCAATACCGTTTTCCCCTTGGCATAACTTCAAATGACTTAATCTGTGCAGTCGCACCGATGCGCCTGAACATCGCACTTTCATCTTTTTTGCGTGTTTCGCAAACTCTGGACAGGGCTAAATTGCGGACGGCTGTTTCGCTAAGTCCACGCACAGCTTGCCGGCGTCTGTCCTCGGGAGAGCTGGCTTGATTTGTCTGAACAGTTTGGCGAGGACCGCGAAATGAAGGCAGCATAGGGAATGGAAGCGCCACGGGCGACGACTCGATAGAAGCGGTTCACCCGTTCGACCAGCGAAGTGACGTTCATTAATCGCACTACTCAGGGTCCGAGCTGAAGCCCTCCATCGAGGAGCGGTTTTTCTTGAGCATGGCCTCAAGAGACGTGTCGAGGTTATCGTGCAGGCGTTTAGGATGATCCCGCCGATGGTCTCAGGCACAGCTCGTATAGCGACCATGCCCTTCCGGCTGATTGAGCATTTCAAGAAAACCTTCCCGCTGCGGATCATCGAACTTCCGCTGCCGCTTCCCGCATTTACCGAGGCCCTCCAATGGCCCGCCTTTCACAACAGTGATGCGGCAAGCATCTGGATGCGAGAGATAGTGTTACAGGAGGCGTCTCGAATGACTTCTCCGCGGGACGCCAAAAGCCGTCTCAGGCACCCCTAATTTACTCCCGCGTCTCACGCCGCCATTCGCGTCAATAGCCCTTGTCGGACGAGATCGATACTCGCGGCAAGTGCGCCTGCGACGTCGTCCAGCGCGTGGGCTGCGTCGACAAACGGTGCGAAGGAGAAGGGGCCCTCATAACCGCCATCAAGCAGCGCCTGGATCTGACTGCCATTGTCGGAACCTGCTAGGACGCGATCCGGGTAAATCCAGTGGATTGGATCGTTCACGCTTGAAATGTGCACGAGACCGGTCAGGTCGCAGGAGAAGAACGGCTCCCCGGCGAGCGTGTGATGAAACGTGTCGTGCACGAGGCGGAAGACGGACTGGCCATCAATGGCGGCAATGGCCTTAGCCGCTTCGTTCTTCGATCGAAGCGAGCAGGTCTGGAAGCCCAGCGGCTCGATGAGACCGATCAGGCCGCGCGACTGGAGGATCGGCTTGAGCGCCTTCAAGGCAAAACGGAGATCGCCCCGGCGCTCGCCATTGGCGGGCCACGAGCCATCGTTGACCGGCACCAGCATGAGCGTCTTGGCGCCGCAGGCCGCCGCATAATCGGCGAGCTTGCTCGCTTCGGCCTTGCGGGCGGGTGTCCACTCATTGAAGCGCTGCAAGGCATTGATGGAAATAATCCCAACGCCTGCTACGGCGGCGGCAGACCGGACGTCCGCCGCCGGCATGCCGCGTGCAATAGCATTGCTGCGCTGTTGGCTGCGGATCTGGACATCGGTCAGGCCCTGGTCACGGGCAAAAGCGAAAAGTGCCCTGACGTCGAGTCCGGACGTCGCCATGTGGTCGAGTGCAAAGCGGGGCGCTGCTTGGCGCATGGCTTGGCTTTCCTTCAATGTTCCGGGAAATCTTTCTTTGACGCTATTGCGACACTTGACTTAAGACAAACGATTAGATCAGATGTTTTTCATCTGAAAAGGAGATGGCTGATGAACAGCGCCGACCTCCGGTTTTTCCAGGCGGTTGTGAGAGCAAACAGCACGGATTGGAGCACAATGGCTGGCCAGGGTGCTCCGCTTGCGCGTGCCATGCGGCCAAACTCATTTCGAGGTCAGCACTGCTGCTCTTAAGACCGAGGTTCAACAATCAAATCGAGATCAGTAAGTGTGACTGTCGTCGAAGGTGACCCGCAGCAGCCGAGTGCCCCATCTGTGGGATGCCTCTCGTTTTGCCAAAACTTGGAGAGTCACACGATCTTCGCATGATGGGGTCGGAACAAGAACTGCTCAAAATCGTACGAGGCATTTATCAACCAAAGGCAGCTACGGTTGATTTGATGATGATTCCTCCACCCAGGCTTCGGCGCATCTGACGCCCCGTGGCGACGCGAAAAACGCTCAGTAGCTGCAGCGCCGGCGGCACGCGCGACCAGATGGTCCTCAAGACTTCTAGACCATGCCGGGTGTTCCGAACGGCGCTCCCGGATACCACGCGCTGTGACCATCGGAAGCCAACCTCGTGGAAAGGTCGGCATGCTGCTGGCTGATATGATGAAAGACGCCGGCGATGGTACGGCGGACGCGGGAGTTGAAGCCCTCTACCGAATTGGCGTGGACGGCATCGCGAACATACTCACCACTGGAATGCTTCACGGTCTCCTGCTTGGCAAAGCTTCTCACCAATGGCCATGAATGCTTTCCACTCGTCGCTCATCAAATGAGCTCTCGACTCGATCTGCGCTTTAATGACGCGTCGCTTGCTCGCGCTGAGAGACCGGTCACGACCGCGGCACGCGCGTCACCGGCCGGAGCGCCGGTCGTGACGTCGGTCGGTCGCTGCACCATGGCCATAACCGGCGCCTATCGATACTGATGCCGCGCTCGGCCATCATTTCCTTCAAATCGCGAAGGCTCAAGCCGTAGGCCAGATACCAGCGAACGCAAAGCAGAATGACGGACTGGTCGAAATGGCGGCCCTTGAACATCTGAACTCTCCGGCGAAACTACCAGAGGCCGTGCCATGCGCCTGGTTACCGAAGACTTTGCAACACAGCCTCGCGCACATCTTCTGCTGAAAACCCGCACGCAGACCCTCGATGGCTCCCTGCGGTCGACCTTCCGGCAAATGGTATCCCGGCATGGCGAACGACAATCACGAGAACGGCGAAATGGTCCGCGCGGCTTGACCGCCCCACAAATCCTCATGCTCCCCTCGTACAGGCGTGAAGCATCTCGAGCATCGCAGGCCCGGCGCGCTCGACGATGGCGACGCCGGCCAGCAATCCTGCGCGCAGTTACGGGGCAGGAGCGGGTTAGCCGCGGAAGGAAGCGGCTTCCATTGCGCATGGGGATATGGAACCAGGGACATGCTCACTCGCCTGCGATCATTTCCGCGTGCGACGGGACTTCTTCCCAACTGCCGGTACGAAAGGTAATATCCTGATTGGGTGCTTCTTGGTCGAGAGTACGCCGTTGCAGTTCGCGATCATAGCCGCGCCGTCTTCAGCCAGCGAGCGGCCTACGATCAGCTCGAATTTTTCTTCCGGTCGTCACGGGGCGGATGTACTCGGGAACCGGGCAGGTTCACGCGGGCAGGCATCCTGCATGAAGGATAACTGACAGGCGAGCGTTACCGCTTTCGCTAAGACGCCGCCAATTCCGGCGGCATTGGCGGCCGAGCGAGCGCCGTTCGACGCGCAAATTATTCGCCATTGGACTTTAGAAAGGCGACCGTCGCTAAGATCAGCTTGTCCACGGTCTTGGCACTCTGTTCAACGCCGAAACCATGATCAACGGGTTCAGCCCACAGTTCTTCCGGACCGTCGTGATAAGCCAGCAACGACTTGGCGAGAACGGGTTGGGGAAAGACGATGCTGTCGCGCGTGCCGACCGCGAGGAACAGCGGCCCCTTGTAGCGCGAGATTTCGCCGGCAGGCTGCACCGCGTATAGGCTCTCGAAGAAGCGGCCTTTCAAGGGAATTTCCTTCCCATCTCCGACGCGCTTGGCCGGATAGACTTTATCGCCCGCTGTCACAGCTTCCGCCATCTGCTTCTCGCCAAAAATGGAGATGAACGCTGCCGGAAGATTGATGCCGGGGTTCCAGAGCACGACAGACTTTAAAGGCGTTTTCGTCCGGCCGGCAACTGCTGTCGTGACCGCACCGCCCAGGCTCATTCCCATCAACGAAATACGTTTGCCGTCGACGCTGTCATTCGTCGATAGGAAGTCGAGCGCCGCTTGTGCGTCCGTTATCTCGGTTTCGACGGTCATGTCTTCGAATTTGCCGTCGCTCGCGCCGCTGCCGCGAAAATCGATCCGAAGCGAAGCGATGCCATTCTTTGCGAGCACCGGCGCGGCACGCCCGAACAGGCCTTCCTTCACCGCCTCCGAACTCCATTCGTTGCGGCTGCCGGTGAAACCGTGAAGCATCAGGATGACGGGAGGATTCGCGACATCATCCGGCGTGACCATCGTGCCTACGATTGTCTGGCCTTCGACTTGGAACTTGATGGTGGCCTCCTTGGCTTGCGCCGAAACTAAAAAAGTTGTCATCAGCATTCCCAGTGACGCTGCAACGGTTCGGTGTAGCTGTTTCATAGCTGCTCTCTCCTTGTTGTTTGAATTTGCGCGGCCGGTCAAAGCTGATGGCGCGGCCGTATCGGACTGGCATTAGACATTGACGTGTCTCACCGCCGCGATGCCTAATTTCCGCGAAGTTCGCCGGTTATGAATTGAGCTCGACCAAGGCCGAAGGACCAATCCGCGTCACCATTTTCTACGATACTGACCACAACATCGGCAGGGTCGATCGCACACACATCCAAAAGCCCTGTTGCAACGAAACGATAGAAGGCCTGTTTGTCGTCAGTTGTCCGCGCTCGCGAGACCACCTCGATAATGATCAGCCTGTCGCTGCGAAAAAGACCAAGGCCGGTATCCTCCGCGCGCACATGCGATCTCTCGTGTTGGATCAGGATCTGATAGCGATCGGCTGGCGGTACATGGAAAGCCCTGACCACCGCCTCATGGATGCAGTCGAGGATCTTGTCCTGCTCCCCAGGCGATCGGCCCTTCAGAAGGTTAATTTGTATCAGCGGCATGGGTCGTCCTCGGAAATAGGAAGAGGGCGGGGACGCGCACTCGGCGTCCCGGTGAAGATTCAGATTGTCCTCGCAGGTAGGCCGGTTGGGGCAGCCTCGGGCTCCCCAGCCAGCGCGCAGGGGAACCAGAGAACATTTACGACTGCGCTCATGATCGCGATCGCAATGGGATAGGCCAGGCCCGCATAGATGTTGCCCGTGTAGGCAACCAGCGACAGGTTGATGAGGGGAACAAAGCCGCCAAACACGCCTGTTCCGATGTGATAGGGCAGCGAGAGCGAGGTGTAGCGCAATTTCGCCGGGAAGAGCTCGACGAGGAAAGCTGCCATAGGGCCATAGACCAATCCGACGAAAACGAGTTGGGCGACGATCAGCGCTGTTACCAAAACGAAGTTGTGGGCAGCGACGGCGGCGGCGATGCCCTGATAGATTGGAACATAGAACACGGCTGCCAGAATGAAACCGGTGACAATCAACTTGCGACGGCCGATCCGGTCGGACAAGGCGCCGAAGAAAACGATGAGGGGCGTTCCGATCACCAAAGCAGCAGCAAGGCAAATGTTCGCTGTCAGGAAGTCAAGCTTCAGCACGCTTTGCAAGAAATACAGTGCGTAGAACTGGCCTGTATACCAAACGCACCCCAGGCCGGCGTCGCCCCGAACAGTGCAAAGGCTGCATAACGCACGCCATCACCGGTGGCGAAACTCTCACGGATTGGGCTCTTTGCGGTCTTCCCGCCTTTGCGAAGCTCCTCGAAGACCGGGGATTCGCTCAGCTTGAGGCGCAGATAAAGGGACAGCACGATCAAAACCGATGATAGCAGGAACGGAATTCTCCAACCCCATTGCTTGAAGAGTTCTTCGCCGAGCGACAGCCGACACGTAAGCACGACGACAATCGCCAGAAAAAAGCCGACGGTTGCCGTTGTCTGGATAAAGCTCGTGAAGAACCCGCGCCGGTTCGCCGGTGCGTGTTCTGCAACGTAAACGGCGGCGCCGCCGTATTCGCCGCCTATCGCCAATCCCTGGATCAGCCGAAGGACCACAAGAGCGATCGGTGCGAAATATCCCGCGGTCTCAAAGGTTGGCAAGACGCCGACGAGCGCGGTCGCAATGCCCATCAGAAGGAGCGTCATCAAGAACGTGCTCTTGCGTCCGACGCGGTCGCCGATGCTGCCGAACAGCAGGGCTCCCAATGGGCGCACGAGGAAGCCTGTGGCAAAGGTTGCGACGCTGATCAGAACAGCTGCCGTCGGTTCATTGGCAGGGTAGAAGAGCGTTGAGAAGAAAATCGCCAGACTTCCGTAAAGATAGAAGTCGTACCATTCGATGACCGTGCCGGCGCTTGATGCAAGGACGACGGTCCAGATACCTGGTTTGCGGACGGAGTCGCCCCTTTCCTGTAGCTGTTGCATGCTGCAGTTCCCCTTTTATGTTTTGAAAGCAGTCGGCCCTCTCTTCAGGGCCGTGGTAAGTCAGCTCGCGATGCGCTGATCGAATGCGTAGACCCCAAGTCTTTCGCCTGCCTCGCGCACCGTTCGGCGAACGATGTCCTTCGCCGACGGCAGATCGTTGATGAGGCCCACCGCCTCACCGACAGTCACGTTGGCCGTGTCATAGTCGCCGGAGGCCCATGCCGCCTCGACCTTCGACAATTCTTCGGAATGCAGCGTGCGCAGCTCTTCTTCCCGCCCGTGCCACTTGTCGATGAAGCCGTTTTTGAGCAGTCGGCCGGTATAGCCAGCGGGCCAGGCCTTCTGACGGACGATATCGTAGACGGAAGTCCGGATTGTCTCGTCGCCAGAGGCCGCGACTACCTTGTCCTTGGCTGCCGGATGGATGAGCGACTCGGGCGTAGCCCAGAACCTGGTTCCCATCAGGACCCCGTCTGCTCCGAGCATCAGCGAAGCGGCCAGGCCCCTACCGTCGGCAATGCCGCCTGCCGCCACGACAACGACAGAAGGCGAAATCTTTGCCACCAGATCCACGACTGCGGGAACGAAGGGCATGGTTGACCGCGCGACCAGGCCATGGCCGCCGGCCTCGGTCCCCTGAACAATAAGAACGTCGGCGCCAACGTCGATTGCGCGCCGGGCATGTTCGAGTGTGTGGATCATGCAAATCAGCGGAACACCCGCCTGCTTGACCCGTGCCGCGAGCTTCGCCGGATCCGAAAACGAAAGCATCATCGCGGACGGACGCTCCGCAAGTGCGCGGTCAAACAGATCAAGGTCGGCTTCGACTGCCCAGGCGATGAACCCGCAGCCAACGCGTTCATTGGTAATCAGCGACGACTCTGTTTCGTACCATTGACGATCAGCATATCCCCCACCCAACAGGCCCAGACCGCCGGCGTCGGCGACGGCGGACGCAAGCGCGCCACCCGCGGCCGGGGTCATCGGGGCAAGGATGATGGGATGCTCGATTTCGAAAAATTCTGTCAGACGCGTTCGTATCGTCATCAATACTTCTCCCAGCTTGAGGAAGTTCCCGGAAATTTTTCTTTGACGCTATTGCGACACTTGACTTAAGACAAACGATTAGATCAGATGTTTTTCATCTGAAAAGGAGATGGCCGATGAACAGCGCCGACCTCAGGTTTTTCCAGGCGGTGGTGAGAGCAAACAGTATCGGAGGGGCTGCCGGTGTGCTCAACACGGTGCAATCCAACGTCACCGCGAGAATAAAATCGCTTGAGGAGGAAATCGGTGCTCCGCTTTTTCATCGCTCCAGGCGAGGGGTTACACTGACAGCCACCGGCATTCAGCTCGTTCCCTATGCCGAGCGCGTCGGAGAGCTTCTGGACGAAGCCAAGCGCGTCGTCACAGACCGCGGTACGCCGTGCGGTTTACTCAGGATCGGCTCCATGGAGACCACTGCAGCGCTTCGCCTTCCGCCGATCCTGATCCGCTATGCTGCAGAATATCCAGAGGTCGACGTACTGGTGGAGGCTGCCCCGACGGAACAGCTCGTCAGCGAGGTCGTCGGACGCAAACTGGATGGCGCGTTCGTCTCCGGCCCCATCGCTCATCCCGAACTGAAGAGCCTATCGATCGTCGAAGAGGAGCTCGTTGTGATCTCCTCGCCGCGGTTTCGCGAGCTTTCGGATCTGAAGGCCTTGGCCGCATCGCCGGCTCTGAAGGTCCTCGCTTTTCGATCGGGCTGTTCCTATCGCCGGCGCATGGACATGTTCCTGGCGGCGTGTGGGGTAACGCATGTCCGCTGGATGGAACTCGGAACAATGGACGGGATCATCGGCTGCGTCGCCGCCGGGGTAGGGATGGCCATGCTACCTCGGGGGGTCGTTCAGGATGCGGCAGCCGACGGACAGGTCATCATACACCAGCTACCTGACAATCTGCGGTCGGCGCCGACTGTTTTTGTGACGCGGAGCGACGAGTATCTCTCCGCGGCACTTCAGGCTTTCATGGCGGTGGCGTCTGAGGCGCATTCACGGCCTCAGCCGGAAGGACCAGAGCCGGCCCGACAACTGCAGCGGGCTTAAGAAAGGTGGAGCAAAAACAAGGGGTCAGTCAGATCTATCTGACGCATCACCAGCATCTTTGCGATATCGCCCGGCGGGTTTGCCCCGATGCGCGCATACACGAGCTGGCCGTGCCGCTCGAGCCGGAACGCCGAGCTGCGTGACACGTCGAAGCCCCAGAGCTGCCCTATCAAGGCCGGCGGGGCCGGCGACCGGCACCCGGCAGCCGGGCAGCGCGCCAAAAGGACCCCGCCCGTCATATGAACTGCATCCCTCATAGTGCGTCGCAACATTTTGATGCTGCACTGCGGAACCTTGCGGTAGAGCGGGAGTTCTCTGTGCTTCTAGCAAGCGAGGGCTCGATGAGGCGCTACAAGATTCTGCCGTCGGAACCAGGGCTGTGGTCTGTGATCGATAGCCTGACAGGGCTTCCCGCCGAGAGATACGGTCGGCCGCTCACCGGGCTGACCCGGTACGAAGCCGAAGAGGCTGCCTTTAACCTCAGCGAGAGCACTCCGCCATGGATGGCCTTGGTCAGACGTCGCAGACCTTAATCAAGGCTGCCGATTCCACGGATGGTCGAACGCGATGCGCCTCCCACTCCATCACACCCGTTCGCGTAACCTCTCACCTCTTCCTTCTGGATGCGTGCGTCATGGCAGGGGGCGCATGTGCTCCCCAGTTCGCCCTGGCATAAGAGCCGGACCGTCGCGGTGCGCCACCAGATGGTTGGCGACCGTGGCCGGAACCGTCGCCCGTTCTCTTGCCGATGAAGTGCGGGGTGCCCGACACTGAAATGGCGCGCGAGTCTTCTGCCGATCTTGACACGGGCGATCGACTGGAACCTCATCGAGCAGCAGTATGACGAGTTGATCAAATATGCGGCGGCCCTGCAGCACCGCACGGCCGATGCGGAATCGATCCTGCGCCGCTTTGCGCGGGCGAGCGTGCAGCGCCCAAGCTACAGGGCGCTGGCCCAACTCGGCAAGGCAATCAAGACCATTTTTCTCACCGCTATCTCGGCTCGGAAGCCTTCCGGCGCGAAATCCACGAAGTGTCGCTTGGCAGTTAATAGTGAGAACGCAGTCGTTGAGTCAGGTTTGGCAGTTTATTGCGAGAATGGCGTAGCTCGGATTCTTCATTTTAACTGCAATCGCATTAACTGCAATCGCATCAGTGCAGTGGTGCTGAACTCCCTGGCGAGGCGACCGGCATCTTCGTGCTGGAGGAGAATATCGGACCGGTGCGTTGCGCGGTGAGCAAGCACGACGGCCCGACCTTCGACGAGTTCGATCTGGCGAAACTGCCGCTCTTTCGCAACGTGGTCGATCTTCAGCGACAGCCTAGCGACCCCGGCTTCTAAACGCCGTCATGGAGTAGCTCCTGCAATTGTTCGACCGAAATGTCCGATGCAAAGATCAGGTCGTGAGGGAATGTCCCTTCCCCGCAGATGATCGGCAGTCGCTCGATCGCGCGACGCGCGGGATCGGCTTCTTCCGTGAACCCGCAGGTCGATATCAGAAAAAGGTTGCGGCGGTTACCGCGAACCCATGGCTGGCGCGGCAAGCGCTCTTTTCAGCAAGCGCCCTGGTCGGGGGCCGGTGAGGATGAAATTCGGCTCGGGTGCGACGATTACATGCTCGAGGTTCCATTCGGTCTTCCCGAGCATGTCTATAGCGACCTTTTTGTGTCCGAAACTGAACAAGAGTGTCGGAGCCCCACCCGCTGGCCGTTACAGCCAAGCACCGGCTGGCGAGCAAGCGGTGGAACGAAACGGAGCGCAAATCCGGCACGGAAATTGCGCTGATCTCGTAAGTGAGACGTCGGCAGGGCGTCGTGGAGGACCGAGAAATCAACCAGGAGCGTGCTCGATGCCCGCAATGAGACGGCCAGAACAGGACGATGAACCCAGCCACACCTGGGGAGCTGGACCGCTATAGCCAGCCGCGGCGCCTCCTCATAGATCGCGCCTCCTTCAGCCAAGCCGTCCACCAGCACTACCAAGGCCACCCTATGCAGCTCTCGAACGTGGCCACAGCACGCATGTTCATTCAAGTGCGCCCCTCAGCCTGCGTGGTCCGCTCGAAGCGCGCCGGGAACGCATTGTGTGTAGACGAGGAACGTGCGCTTGGCAGTTAAGGGGGCGCGCGCTCTCGCACTCCTCCGATGCGCCCACCCATTCTTCTGATCAGCCGGTTTGACCCGCCATGTCGCCTTCGCATTTCATCTATCGCCCCTTTGAGACGCTTATCCGCCCGCTGGATATTCCCTACGCGCCTTTGCCGGCAACAGGTCCGTTTGCGCTGCTTCTGCATTTCGCACGCATGTTCCGTGGCGTGCTGGCGGCCATCGCCGTCTTCATGATGGCGGTCGAGGGAATCAACCTCGCGGTGATCTGGGGCATGTATATCATTGTGGACGGGGTGAGCACGAACGGTGCGGCGGTTTTCCTTGAGGAAGCTTGGCCTATGCTCACGTTCCTCGGCCTGCTGATGTTCCCCGTGCAACCGCTGCTGATGTTCATCGCCAAGACGTTGGATTCCCAGGCAGTGTCCGTATGCATGCCCGCGGCTATGCAATGGCATGGCTACAAGGCGGTCGAACGTCAGGACCTTGCATTCTTCCACGATCTCTTCGCCGGCCAGGTGGCGTCGCGCATTTCGCAACTCGCCGCCGCCGTGCAGCAGCAGATCGTCGTAGCGTCTTCCAGCATACCGTATTTTCTCGTGCAGTTTCTCGGTTCGCTTTCGCTGCTTGCCACGCTGTCCTGGCCGCTGGCGCTTCCGGTCTTTTTTTGGATCGTGGCGAACGTCACAGTCGCGGTTGTGGCAGTGCCATATTTTGCCGTGCGGTCCCGCCACTCTGCCCGCGCGCGCAGCCTCGTCGTCGGCGCCATGACCGACCTCTACAGCAACATCCACGTGGTCAAGCTGTTTGCGGCCGAAGACAGCGAGGCGGACGCAATGCGCACCATCATGGGAGATGCCATTGAGACGCAACAGCTTGAACGGCGCATCCACTTAACAAGCGACACCAGCGTCGTCCTGCTGAACGTACTTCTTTCGCTGACCAACATCGCCGTCGGGCTCTGGGGACTCGTGGCCGGTTTTGTCACCACCGGCCAATTTGTTGCTTCAATAGCAATCATTCAGCGGCTCAGCGCCAACTCCCTGGCCTTTCTCCAGCTAGGGCAGCAGATATTCCAGGCTGTGGGCACGATACGCGACGCGATGCCGGTCATCACCACGCCTCCAACGGTAATCGACGCCCCCGGAGCCAGGCCGCTGGCCGTGGTCGACGGCACGGTCGAGTTCAGGGATGTCAGGTTCGAATACCGTCAAGGAAAAGGGGTAATCGAGAATCTATCGCTCAGGGTCCGCGCCGGCGAGAAGGTCGGGCTCGTCGGCATGTCGGGGGCTGGCAAGTCGACTCTAATCAGCCTGCTTTTGCGGTTCTTCGATGTAAACGATGGCGCAATCGTCGTCGACGGCCAGGATATCCGTTCCGTAACGCAGGCAAGCCTGCGTGAGAATATCGGGGTCGTTGCCCAGGATGTCTCGTTGCTCCATCGCTCTGTCGGGGACAATATCCGTTACGGCCGGCCGGATGCCTCGCCGGAGGAGGTCGAACGCGCCGCAATGCTGGCCGATGCGGACGGCTTCGTGGCAGATCTCAAGGACAGCGAAAACCGCACCGGCTACGATGCTTTCGTCGGCGACCGCGGGGTGAAGCTTTCCGGCGGCCAGCGTCAGCGGGTCGCCATCGCTCGGGTCCTGCTTAAGGACGCGCCAATCCTCCTTCTGGACGAGGCGACTTCCGCCCTGGACAGTGAAGCCGAGGCGGCGGTCCAAGGAAAACTCGAGCTTCTCATGGAGGGCAAGACGGTGATCGCGATTGCCCACCGCCTGTCGACGATTGCCAGCATGGACAGGATTGTCGTGCTCGACAAAGGGCGCATCGTCGAGGAGGGCTCCCCCTCGGAGCTACTCAAAAGCGACGGCCTTTATGCCCGCCTGTGGCGGCGGCAGGCCGGCGGCCACATTGCCGACAGTTCCGAGGAGAGATAAGCCGACTGGAAGGTCGTTCGTCACGGCTCCGCGCTGCTCGCAATGCTTGGCTGTTGTCGTAGAGAGCGGGCATGTTCGCGTGTAGACAAATCTCGGCTTTCGCCGCCTCCGTCGCGAATGTGTGGGAATGGGCGACGAGATGCCACAAGAGCTCTTCGGTTCTATCGCGAGAAGCTGACCGTCCGCCGCCGTGCCGATGCTGGTGCCGCCGAGTCTTAAGCAGTGGTGATCGCTCGACTTCGTCTCCGACGTTCCACATCCTCACTGTCGTCGACGATTGGGCGCGGGACACAAGCGCGCTGCTGAGGCGGTGCCCGAACGTGCAGGGACACAGAAGCTTACGATACGAGGGGTGAGCCGAGTCGAAAAACGCATTGGAAACTCCGTCTGGTGCAACCCGGACCGGGTCACAAGGCGTGGTACAAGAGTTGGGTGACGCAACACCGCTGGTTAATTGCGCCGGTGCTATCGCGGCCTCTGGCCCGCAACGGCGCAGGCAACACCCCGAGGAGCAGGGGCGCATGGCAGATTGCCCCAACCGGCTCGACGTCGCCATGCTCGACGAGCTTCGGGAATTGGGGTCGGCGAACGCATGACCGGCAGGGCCGGGGGGTGGCTCGTTTGCCGACGCCACTGCAATTGGCCCCGCAACGGGGTCGCGAGCCGGAATTCAACCAGGCCGTTCGCCCTAAAACTGATCCAGCTCAAGGCAGCCCACCGCTACCCATGTAGAACGGGCAACGAGCGCGGTGCGCACCAGACAAAGGGCAACGACCAAAGCCGTCCTCGACATCGCATCGGAGTTCAACGTCTTTGCACCAATGCCCAGGACTGGTCGACGCGACAAACAACTCCCCGGGTACAGGCGCTGAGAGCCGCCGACGTTTAACGGAAAATCACAAACGGGCTATCCGATCCCTGGGGGGCAAGGAGGCCGCCCCATGAATCGCTGCACATCATCAGTTGCAATTCTTGCTTTCGCCACCGTCTGCACATTGTCTGCCGTCGCTACGGCGGCGGATCGGACCATCTATGCAGCGCCCGACAAGAGCCTCGTGTTTCTTAGTGGCGTCGGCTACACGTGGCTCAAGGCCAACGAGCTTGTCTACGACAGGGGCAGATCACAATGGGCACGAACAATCCGCCGCTTTCGCCCGAGGACGTCGAACGCTTCGGGCCTGATCCCCTTACCAGCTTCCGCACCAATCTGGCGTCGGTTGAAGAGCGCATCACGCTTGCTTGCGCACGGGCCGGGCGCGACCGTGCCTCCGTGCGGTTGCTGCCGATCACCAAGACGGTGCCGGCCCATATCCTGCGATATGCCTTCGACGTCGGCATCAGCACCTTCGGCGAGAACAAGATCCAGGAGGCAATGACAAAGTGCGAGGCGCTTCACGATCTCGCCATCGACTGGAGCATCGTCGGACATCTGCAGACCAACAAGGCCAAATATCTGACCCGCTTCGCGCGTGAGTTTCATGCGCTCGACAGCCTGCGGCTCGCCGACCTTCTGAACACGAGGCTGGAGCGCGAAGATCGCTTCCTCGACGTCTATGTGCAGGTCAACACGTCTGGCGAGGGCAGCAAGTTCGGCCTCCATCCGAACGCACTGCTGCCCTTCGTGGAGGCCCTCGATCAGGTTCCCCGTCTCCGGCCATGCGGGTTGATGACACTTGCGCTGTTTTCCTCCGACATGGCCAAGGTGCGGCCTTGCTTCATTCTGCTGCGCCGGCTGCGGGACAAAGCCGTGAAGCACAACGCCGCGCTCGCCGGGCTCTCCATGGGTATGACCGGAGACTTCGAGGAAGCCATCGAGGAAGGCGCCACTGTCGTGCGCGTCGGTCAGGCCATCTTTGGCAAGCGGCCGACGCCTGACGGCCACTACTGGCCGGGTTTCGCCCCCACCGATCGAGGAATTGAACCATGATTTTTCGCGAACGGCCTGTCTGCTTTTCCGATCACCCCCGCCGATCGTTCCGGCCGAGTCGACGTTGACGCGCTTCGGAAACTGGTCAGCCGGCTGATCGCGGCTGAGGTCGATTCCATCAGCCTGCTCGGCAGCACCGGCATATGTTGCAGAGATGGGCGCAGCGGCGAAGCTGCCAATCTCCCTCCTTGAGGGGGAGATGGCCGGCAGGCCAGGGCGAAACATTCCAGATACGCTGTTGAATCATATCTCGCCGCTGAGTTGGGAACATATCAACCTGACAGGCATCTACACCTGGGACACCGAGCATCAGTTGCCCGAAGGCTTTCGAACCCTTAGGCTACCGACCCCAACCCGCCGAGCCGCATGAGTTTCACGATCCGTTCGGGCTTAGCGCAAGATTTTGTACAGCTCTTGTCCTCACCCCAGATTGTGAGCTAAGGACACCTTTCGTCCTGACAATCATGGTATCCTGCAA